>NZ_JBHSRF010000021.1:0-119036 GCF_042658925.1 Sphaerisporangium aureirubrum | reverse complement strand
GGTGTCGGACTCGTCGGCGTAGGCGTCGACCAGGAGGCCGGAGTAGCCGGAGACCACGTCGGAGCGGATCAGGGCGCCGGTCACGGGGGTGTGGGGGAGGGGGAGGGGGTGGGCGGCGTCCAGGTCGGCGTCGGACTGGCTGAGGCGGCCGATGCTGTAGGCGCCGTCGACCAGATACCGGATCCACTGCTGGTCGAGGCCGAAGAAGCGGATCGTCTCCACGGGGAGCAGGCGCTCGTCGGGGATGAGGTAGGCCAGGGGGACGCCCTCCAGGCGGGTGAGGCCGGTGAGCCAGTTCAGCACGGTGGCGGGGAGGGAGTCGTCGATGCCGGGGACGGTGAGCGGGTAGTCGTCGCGTTCGCGGGTGGATCGCTTGAGGTTGCGGTCGCGGCGGCGGCGCCACTGGTAGAGCGTGGTGGCGGCGTCGCCGCTGCGCAATGTGAGCAGCCGTCCGAGCTGCCAGGCGGCGGCGTGGCCGACGTCGAACATGCCCACGCGGGGGTGGAAGCGGAGCAGGGCGTCGGCGGTGCGCGCGGGTGTCACCGGGCCGGTGTCCACGGGGCCCGCCGTCAGCGGGCCGCGGTACCACGCGACGCCGCGGGCGCCCTGCCGCAGGTGGTGGCGCGCGGGCACGAAGCCCTGGCTGAGGAACGCGTTGGCGAGCGGCTCGCGGCTCGGCGGCAGGCGGAGCGCGCCGTCGCCGGCGGCGAGGCCGTACACCATCCGGGGGAACGTCTGCGCCGCGTCCACACAGGCGAAGCGCCAGCTCGCCAGGCTCACCAGGCGGATCAGGGTGCCGGGGGTCGCGGGGCCGAAGTCGAACGCCGGCCCCTGAGCGGCGGTGTCGGGGAACCGGCCCTCAAGGGATACGAGATGGACGACGGTGGTCACCCCGGGCGCGGGCAGCCGGCCCGCCACGACCACGGCCGTGTCGGGGCCGTCGCCCTCGCGCACGTGCGCCAGGTAGGCCAGGTCGTCGTAGGTCGGCAGGAGCGTCCGCAGCAGGTCGGCGGGGACGTCGATGACGGTCACCTGGTCGCCCGTGGCCTGGTGCTTTTCGAGGGTGACGGCGGGGAACAGGCCGGGGCCCGCGGTCAGCGTGCCCAGGGTCGCCGGGACGGGGACGGGGCTCTCCTCGCCGGAGAACACCAGCAGCGCGAGCCAGGGCGGCCGGGCGCCGGAGGCGTGGCCCACGGGCCGGGCGTCGCGCTCCCACGGGAGGGTCGGCCGGTCGAGCACGACGTGCGGCAGCACGTTGACGTGGTCGCCGAGGCTGCCGTCCGGCGGGAACACCTCGCGGATCGCCGACGGCGGCAGGGTGAACCGGTCGCCGGAGACGGTGAAGTTCTTGGTCACGCCGAACGGCTGAGTGTCCAGGCTGACGCGCTGGCTGACCGTGATCTCGTAGTCGCCGCTCTCCAGCGACGGCCGCCGGTACGCGCCGAAGGTGATCCGCGCGGCGCCGTCGGTTGCCTCAGGCATAGGAACCCACCTGCGGGGTCTCGAGGAGGCCGGTGACCTCCAGTGCGTAGGGGTCGAGCGGCGCGTCGCCCAGCACGGCGCGGGCGATCGCGGCCCGCGCGGCGACGACCGCCGGGTCGGACAACGCGTTCGCGATGGCCGTCTCCCGCGCGCGGGGAGCGCCCGGGTCCGGAGTGAACGCCGCCGGGGTGGCGAGCCGGATCGCCCCGGGCCGTTCCGCCAGGGAGGTCGCGGCCTGGAGCGCGTCCCGGCGCACCGAGGGCCGCGACGCGGGCTCGTCGGGTGGCAGCGGGCGGATCTCGTACCCGGTGAGCAGGTCGGAGATCAGCCTCGGGTCGTTCACCGAGGGAGTGACCTTGTCGCCCCACAGGGCGAAGGGAAGGTTCTTGCGCACCGGCGTGTAGCCGAACGCGTCGTCGACGGCGCCGTCCCGGCCGCTGATGGTGATCCGTTGCTCGGAGGTCACGCCGCCGGTGCCGACCCCGGCGGGCCCCACACCGAACCTGGTGACGGCGCCCGTCGCGGGGAGGGCGGCGGCGCGCGCGCCCCGGGTGCCCGCCGTGCTGGGGATCACCGAGTCGGTGACGAGCACGAGGCCCGCCGGATCGGCCACCCCGAGGTCCTTCGGCCCCGGGTCCGGGCCGGACGCCTGCTGGGTGTCCCCGCGCAGCGACAGCGTGACGATCTTGTCCCGGCCCGGCAGCATCGCCCCCGCGAAGTCGGTCCACGGCACGGGCTCGGGGGCGGCCTGGTCGCCGCTGCCGAACGAGACGGTGACGGAGACGACGGTGAGGTCGATGGTGGCGGTGCCGGTGAAGTCCGGCCCCCAGAGGTTCACGTCCGCGCCGACGTGGGCGTTGACGGTGTTGTTGCCGAAGTCGGAGAAGGTGTACGACGCCCCCACGCTGACGTGCAGGGACGCCTCGTAGTGGTAGGGCTGCCAGGCGATGAGGAAGTCCATCGAGGCGTCGAACCACGCGTGCAGCGAGTCGTCCTGCCACGACGCGCTGAGGCTGCCCCCGGCCATGAGCGCGCACGGCGTCAGCGCGAAGTACGCCGAGCCGCTGAGCGACAGCTGCGGCGAGACCTGCCAGGAGAACCCGAGCCGGGGCACCGACGGGTAGTGCGACGGCACCGGGAAGCGCGGGTGGTAGCCGCCCGCGGTGATCACGAAGTCGCCGTCGTGCCCGCTGTCGTTCTCGGCGGGGAACCACGTGGAGAAGGCGAACCCGCCGGTGAGGTGGCAGTCGCGGGACAGCAGGAAGGAGTTGCGGGTCAGCTTGGCCGCGACGGTCAGGTAGCCGTCCGCCGGCACGAAGGCGGCCCGCAGCGCGAGCTGCACCTCGGCGATGGGCGTCACACCCGCGGCGGCGGCCCCCGGGGCGGGCAGGATCAGCGTGGACAGCCCGAGGACGTCCACCTCGAACCGGTGCCCGAACACCACGGCCAGCAGCACGAACGAGTCGATCATCTCGAACGACGTGAAGTGGACGCCGACCGCCAGGAAGTAGTCCCCGGGCGAGGGCGGCAGGTAGATCGACAGCGAGGACAGTTCCTGGGCCAGCGTGGTCCCCGCCTGCCGCCCGCCGACCGCCTCGGCGATCAGCGGGAACGTGGCGACGTCG
This sequence comes from Sphaerisporangium aureirubrum, assembly GCF_042658925.1. Taxonomy (NCBI): domain Bacteria; kingdom Bacillati; phylum Actinomycetota; class Actinomycetes; order Streptosporangiales; family Streptosporangiaceae; genus Sphaerisporangium; species Sphaerisporangium aureirubrum. The sequence goes on along the minus strand of NZ_JBHSRF010000021.1, from coordinate 115,929 downwards.
TCCAGGCCCGGGGCGACCAGCCGCCGGTTGTAGCCGAACCCGGCCGCCAGGCCCCGCACGAAGAAGACCGGCGGGCCGCCGATCGGGTAGTCCAGGTAGGCGTAGACGAACAGCGACGGGCCTTGGGGGAGCTCCACGTACGAGCCGATCGCGGCCAGGCCGAGCTGCTTGAGCTTGACCTGCGCGCTTCCGCTGTAGGCGGTGTACGGCTCGCCCTCGTAGATGATCTGCCCGCGCAGGAAGGCGCCGCCGATCTCGGTCGGCCCGGAGACGTAGGACAGGCCGAGGCCGGTGAGGGAGAACGACGGCAGGGTGATCGGGCGCGACAGCGACAGCTCGGCGGAGAGCCCGTCCAGGGAGAGGGTCAGGCCCGCCAGGGTGATCGAGGCGTCCAGCAGCACCGCCAGCCGCCCCGCCCGGTAGGCCAGGCCGATCCGCTGGATCTGCACCGGCCCGAAACCGCGCTGGATCTTGATCCACTTCACGTCGTCGGCGGTCTGCGCCTGCGTCGCGGGCACCCCGGAGGTGGCGGGCGGTACGGCGGGCGGCGTCGCGGGCGGCGTGGTCGTGCGCCGCGCCACCGGGAGGGCGACCGGCGCCTTGAACTCGCCCACCTTCAGCGTCGCCTCGAACGCGAAGCCCGCCGCGATGTCGCGTTCCGGCAGCTTGGCCACCGTGTCGGGCAGCAGCTCGTTGATCTTCTTCACCTGGTCGGCGGCGATCGGCGCGGACGCCACGACGATCCGCAGCGGATCGACCCCCGCCGTGCCGAGATGCTCCCCGGCGACCGGCAGCCCCGACAGGTCCACGGTGGCCGCGACGTCCGCCATGAACAGGTACGCCGTCGTGGTGGTGCGGTCGGCGGCGAACACCACGTCGCGCACGTCCACCGAGATCCCGTCCGGGATCAGGCCGGCGGCGGACGGCGAGAACGCGGCGACCACGCTCTTCAGGTCGGGGGCCGGGTCGCCCGCGCCGTGGGAGTAGGCGGCGGCGAACAGCTTGGCGCCGGCGCCGGTGGCGAAGCCCGCGTCGAACCGCAGGGGAGTGCCGCCCGCGAGGACTTCGACCCTCCCGTGGAACGTCGTCGTCGCGGTCCCGCCCCGCGTCGTGGCCGGCTGCACCCCGACGTCCACGGCGAGCGTCACCGGGGCTTCGGCGATCGTCATGCCGCCCCGGCAGGCGAAGGTGAACGCCCCGGTCTTCGTTTGGTAGGCGACCCCGAGCTCGGTCAGCGCGAGGCTGGTCACGGCCTCCGGCAGGTCGTGCACGCCGAACCGGTCGCCCAGCTCCGCGACCAGATCGCCGATCGCGAGATAGGAGCCGGGCGCGGTGCTCCCGGCGAACGCCCACCCCGTCTCCGGTTCGTAGGCGGCGACGAGCCCCAGGCGGGTCGACGTGCCGATGCCGACGACCCCGTGGATCACGCCGCTGAACCCGCGGCCCTGTTTGTAGGAGACGACGACGCCGGCCTCGGCGATGCCGACCGGCCCCGCCTGCCATACGTCGTCGAGGTCGAGCTCGGCCGTGTAGGAGCCGCGCCGGGGCCGGGCGGTCAGCCCCGCCTTGTGGATCTTCAGGGCGGCGGGCACGCCCTGGGTCGGCAGGCCGTACGAGGAGAGCACGTCGGTCAGTGGCACGGGCCCGCCGCGCAGGGAGCCGCGCACCTCGATGTCCGGCAGCCGGAGCACCACGTCGAACTGCAGCGCGCCGAGGGTGAGCAAGCTGTTGACCTGCACATATTCCAGAGCCGGGGCTTTCCAGTCGAAGCCGGTCTCGACCTTCTCGATGGCGAGGTCGAACGCCGAGGCATCGAACCCGGCCGCCTGAAAGGCCGTGCCCACCGGCGCGCCGCCGATCCACGACGCGAGCGCCGCCACCCCGGGGAAGGCGTGGCCCGGGGCGGGCTTCAGGTACGCGTACCACTGCGTCCCCGGCTGCATGCCGACGCCGATCTCCAGGGGGACGCCGTCCACCTCGACCGCACCGGCGAGGATCACGGAGAACGCCACCGTGGACAGGGCCGCCCGCAGCTCGATCCCGTCGAGTTCGACGATCGTGGGCACGATCTTCCACTGCACGGCGGGCAGAGGCACGGTGACGGTGGAGTACGCCTCGGAGGCGGTCCCCGGGTAGAAGGTCACGCCGAAGCCGGTGGCGGGCACCGGATGCGCGCCGGCGAGGGCGTCGAGCTGCGGCGGGATCGGCACGGGAGCCGCGCCGCCGGGCTTGCCGAGCATCAGCAGGTCCAGAGGGGAGACTCCGGGGAGGTCCTGCGCGAGCGCGATCCGCCACGCGCCGGGGTCCGGGCCGGAGGTGACGGTGACCGGTGCCACGACGGACGAGGTGAGCGGCAGGGTGCCGGTGGCGCGACCGGTCACGGGGGGAGTGGCGCCGTCGGTCAGGGTCAGCGCCACGCCGCTGAGGGTGACCTGGACGCCGGAGAGTCCCTGGACGGGCCACATGTCGCCCGACGGTCCGGCGATCGTGAGCGTGGAGCCGCCGGGGGTGACCTCGGCGCCGGTGAGCGTGACTCGGCCGCCGGGGACGGTGGCCAGGAAGTCACGCAGTTCACGCGGCAGCCGGGCGTCGCCGGAGTCGAGCACGACCGGGCCGTCGACCCCGGAGACATAGGTGGCGAGCGCGTTCAGGTCCATGGCTGTCCTCGGCCGTTCAAGGGACGTAGATCCGGTCGAATATGGCGCTGCCGTCAGAGGCTTTGTAGGTGACCACGAACGCCACGGGGGCCGTGGCGCCGATCGCCGAGATGGTGATGAAGACGTGGCCCCGCACGTGCTGCGTGTTGTCGGTGGCGGAGTTGTCGCCGCAGACCGTTGCCTTGCCTCCGGGGACCGGCCGGCGGGGGGCGTTGCCGCCGGGCCGGTAGGTCCGGGGGTAGTCGCAGTGCGTCAGGTAGATCCGTTGGATGAGCGCGTTGTCGTGCAGCCTGTCCACGATCTTCTGCGACGGGGACTGACTGAGCTGGAGGGGGTCTATCACCTTCCCCGAGGAGATGAAGGCCACCGCCGGTCGCGCGGTGTTCAGGAAAGCGTCGCTGGTGCCCGCGTCGTCGCCGTGCACGCCGCACTTGAAGCTCGCGATCTTGGTCGCCGGCGGCAAGGGCTGCCCCCCCTGGGGGTTCGGCAGCCCGTAGGTCGTCACGGCCGTGGCGACGAGCTCGGAGCCGGCCCACGGCAGGTCTCCGCCGGTGTAGTGGAAGTAGTCGTTGAAACGCACGACCATGCCGAGCCCGTCCGTCTGTGACACCGACACGGCGCCCGTGAAGGTCTGAGTGGTGTGCCAGACATTGCCTTCCGTGGCCACCAGGAAGACGCCGGGTGCGCCGGCCGGGGCGGGGACGGGATGGGGCCCGGAGTTCCACAGGATCTCGGCGCCGAGATTCGGCGGCGTGAGCCGGGTGACCGTGCGCGCCACGCCGGGTGCCCGCGCCGGCCTGCCCGCGATGAACACCGCGCCCGCCGCCGCGTCCACCATCCACCTGGCGGCGGCTATCGCGGCCTGCCGGGGGCCTGGGCCGTTGTCGCCCACCGTGCCGTTGTCGATGATGTTGGTCGTGGCGTAGGCGCCGCCGGTCTCGAATCGCGCCCCCGGCGGAGCCTCTTTGAGCAACTCGGTGAGAACGCTGTCGCGAATGCCTTTTCTGACTTCGTCCAATGTCGCCTGTGGCGCGTTTCCGTTGGGGAAACCCTCGTCGTCGAACGTGTACCACGCGTCGTCGCCCGCGGCGAACGCCACCGCCTGCGCCACGCGCTGGAGATTCGTCAGCACCGGGTTGAGCGGCGGGGCCGCGTTCAGGTTCGCCGCGACACCCGTGTGTCCGGACGCGATGGCGGCGTTGAGGGTGGCCCGGGTGTCCGCCTGCGCACGGATCGTCGCCGCCTGGTTGGCCACCCATCCGGTCACGCCGGCCTGGCCGCCGGTCATGTCGTAGCCGCCGAAGCACGCGGCGTAGGCTCCGGCGGCGGCACACGCGGCCTGCTGCTTGTCCGAGGTGCCGAGCGCGGCCTCACGGGTGGCGACCTCGGCGATCACTTCGGCGACGCGGTGCATGTTGTCGGCCCAGAGCATGCACAGCAGTCCTTCGTAGTGCTCCTCGCTGTAGGTGCTCACCAGCATGTGGTCGAGCGTGTGGCCTTGAGGCAGCCTCAGGTCGACATAGTCGTGGACGGTTTCGGCGAAGTCCTGCGTGCCCGCGTCGATCAGCATGCTTCGTCGCTGGCTGGTCTGTTCGTTCTCGGCGATGATCAGCGAGCAGTCCCCTTGCCGGACGTCCACCGTACTGATCAGCATTTCCCAGGCCATCGTCGCTCCCTTTCAGGCCGGGAAGGCGATGCGCCATCGCCCCTGGGAGACCCGCGTGTTCTTCTCACCCCAGGTGAAGACGTAGCGGCGGTTGTCGGTGAAGGTGTACGTCCCGGCGAAGGCGTACTCGCTCTGCGCGGTGTTGTACAGGTCGCATTCCAGCGCCCCGGACGCCAGCCGCCGCAGGATCTTCAGCTCGTTCTCGCCGATGGTGGTGGCGCCGATGGTCAGGGAACCCAGGGTGGCGCCGGAGGCCCACAGGGGGACCAGGTTTTCGTAGCTCAGGTCGCCGGTCTTCAGGTAGAAGCCCTCCTTGCCAGCCTCGATGCGGTGCGCGAACTTGCCCGCGTGGTGGAAGCGGATGCTGGGGGAGGTCAGGACACCCGTGGCGGTGTCGGCCTGGTACAGCTCCAGGAACAGGATCTTCCCCGCGGTGGTCGCCTCCCGGCGGAGCTGGAGGTGCTCCGACGCCGAGCCGACCGTCAGCCTCGCGGGGGCCGCGGTCGTCGTGCCGACGCTCACGTTGTTCCCGAGCGGGTTGACGGCCAGCGGCTTGCCGCCGTGCGACTGGATCCAGCCGTACTGGGCGTGGTACCCGAGGCGCAGGTTGGACCCGTCCGGCGGGCCGACGGCCAGGGAGCCGCCGTTCGCGTCGCCGGCCGCGCCCCGCACCGCCAGCGTGCCGACAGAGGTGTTCCCCGCGCGCAGGCCGACCGGTTCGTCGGAGGTCAGGTCGCCGGTCTTGAGGTGGAAGCCGTCGGTGCGGGCCTCGATGCGGTGCCAGAACTCGTAGGCGTGGTGGAACCGGATGCTGGGATACGTCGCGTCCCGGTTGTTGGCCGGGTCGTCCTGGTACAGCTCCAGGTACAGCTGCGGGCCGGCGGACCCCGCGTCGGACTCCCGCCGCAGCTGCAGGTGCCGGCCCTCCGCGCTGACGGTCAGCCGTGCCGGGGGCGCCGCGGACGGCGCCGGTTCCGCCGTGCCGATCGTGACGTCGCGGGCCGTGAACAGCAGCGGCGTGCGCTCGGCCACGACGGAGGCGAACCCGTCCTGGTAGCCGGGGACGTTGCGGTAGGCCACCACGATGGGCGCGTGGCCGGGCGAGCCCAGGGCGTACACGTCGTCGAGCTTCAGGTCCAGCGAGCCGCCGGGCGGCAGCGCCGTGTCGGCCCGGGGGGTCAGCGTCCACTGCACCCGCTGGCCGAGGTCCTCCCGGACGATGTCCCAGCTCACCGCGGTCGGGCCGGCGATGTCGAAGTGGACGTCCCCGGCACGGCCGGACTCGGTCAGGGCCCACTGCCGGTCCTCGCCCTGCTGCCGCACGTCGAAGCCGACGGTGAAGGCGGACGCGGCGTCCTGGGCGGACGCCGACCCGGCGAGGGCGATGGCCGTGTCGCGCGAGACGTTGGCGACGCGGACGCGCAGGGAACTCGGCGTGGCGCCGTCGCTGAGCACCCGGTCCCCGCCGACGAACCCCACGTCCAGCGGGATGCCGGGACGGCCCCGGTGGTTGACCACGTCGAGGAACCGCCGCCGGCTCCCCGACAGCTCGCCGGGCTCGCCCGCGTATCCCAGCAGGCGGTAGGCCAGCTCCACCCGGGTGCCCCGGGTGCCGCCGGCGCCGTCGGCCTTCAGTCCTTGCAGCTCCACTTCCAGGGCGGCGCCGGGACGGATCGTCGTCGCGCCGTCGTGGAGCAGGTGGAACGTGGTGCCGCCGGGTGCGGCGGCCATCGACCAGCCCGGGGTGACGACCCGCGGCGCGGCCGTGGCGGCCAGGGTGCGCGTGCGGAAGGTCAGCGCCGCGTGGTGGTTCACGGCGGACGCCCCCGGCGTGCCGGACGCGCGCAGCTCCACGTCCTGCCGGGAGGAGTTGACCAGGCGCAGCGTCATCGCCTGGCCGCCGGGGTTGTCGTCGATGTACAGCACGGGCTGCTGGTCGGCGTTGGTCAGCTCGAAGTCCAGCGGGTGGGAACGGACGAACGCGGCCAGCGCCGCCTCGTCCGCGGCCATGTCGCGCCGGATCTCCTCCGCGGTCAGGGCGCCGTCGTAGACCCGCAGGTGCGCGATCCTGCCCGTCAGGTAGTTCTGCCGCGCGTCCGGGTGGCGTCCCACGACGAGCGCCGCCCGGCCGGGCAGGGGATCGCCGGGCAGGGCGTACTGCGCGAGCTGGACGCCGTCCACGTGGATCCGCGCGACCCGCCCCTCGCAGGTGACCGCCACGTGGTGCCACTGGTTCCACCCGAGCGCCCCGGCCGCGGTGGCGTACACGTCCGCTCGCCCGGCGGCGGGCACGTTGTGGCGCAGGACTCCCCGCGCGTCCACCGACACCGCGAAGCCGTCGGCCTTCCCGGCGATGAACACCTCGTCCGGGAGGGCCTTCGGGGCGGGAGGGGTCTTGGTGGCCTTGGCCGGCCGCGTGGGCTGGGCGGTGTTGACCCACGCCGCCACGGTGTACGCGGTCAGGCGGAGCGCCTGATCGTCCGGCACGGTCAGGGCGTCCTTCTTGCCGTCCAGGACCAGGCAGCTGCCGAACCGCTCGTCGGGCGAGGCGCCGGGGTCGCCCTCGACGGCGCCGTTGAGGTGGTTGCCCGAGGAGTCGATCGCGCGGCTCTCCGCGGTGAGGTCGTCGAGCTGCCAGTGCAGCACCAGGCCGGGGGTCACGACGCCTCGCCCAGGCGGTGCCCCGGCTGCGCCGTCCCGTCCGTGCCCAGTTGCGCCTCGGCCTGCCGGTGGATCGTGTTCACCAGCTCGTAGACCCGCGCGTAGGGTAACTGGCCGAGCGCCTCCAGGATCAGGTTCGTCTGTGGGATCGGCAACGTGAGGGTGATCTCCTGCATCACGGGTTTCCTTGTCCGGGGGTAGTGGGGCGCAGGGCCAGCCGGCCCTCTCGCACGGTCAGGCCGGCGGGGAACCGCTCCTGTGGCTGGGGTGGGTCCGTGACGCGGGTCCATCCGGCCGGGTCGCGCTCCAGCCACGACCATCGCGCGCCCTGCGCGGCGGGAAGGGGAAGGGCGACCTGTCCGGCGTCGGTGAGGATCGGCGCGACCATCAGGCCGACCTCCAGGCGCTCGACGGCGTCCCGGTAGTGCTCGTCGGCCAGCCTCGCCGACTCGGTGGGCAGGATCCCGGTGGTCGCGTGGATCGCGCCGTGCGGGTCGAGCAGCAGGGTGAGACGGCGCGGCGGCAGGTCCAGGCCCACCAGCACCGGGCTCGTCGCGTCGTCGTCGCCGAGCGCCTGCACGTCGTGGTAGACCTGCCCGAGCGCGCCGGGTGCCTCCTCCAGCCAGTAGCCGAGCACGCCGTCGCCGAGGCGGCCGTGCTCGCCGATCCGGACCGGGAAGCGCACCAGGGGATAGCCGTTGGTCTCCCGCCCGCCACGTGCCATGTCCTGCCGGAAAACGTTCCAGTCCTGGTGCACGGCGGGAGGTTCCAGCGGATCCAGGCCGACCTCCGCGCGCACCACCGCGATCGGGCGGCCGAGCAGCGCCGCCAAGCCACCGAGCCCGCCGGGGTCCTCGGGCTCCACGGACGCCTGGGCGTCGTCCAGCGCGGGCAGCAGCTCGCCGGCCGCCTCCGCGCCGGAGGCGAGCAGCCATTCGACGACGTCCCGCAGGTGCGCGTTCGCCAGGCCGGTCGCCGGGTCGGCCACGCCCGACTCGGGGGCGGCCCGCCACGACGCGCGATCGGGACGGTCCGCGTCGGCGAGGGCGTGCACCGAGCCGGCCCAGGTGCCGTCGGCGGTGTAGACGCGCAGGGCGTCGTCGAGCGCGTCGGGGACCAGCCATCCGCAGACGGGGGAGCAGGTGGGCAGCCCGGTGAGCGGCTCCTGCTCGCGTTCGGCGTCCAGCAGGCTCAGGGCGAGGCGGGCGGGCTGGACCAGGCGCGGGGCCATCGCGATCCACTGCGGGTGGTCCTGGACGGTGAGCCGGGTGGTGGTGCGCAGCAGGCGCACGTCCACGTCGTGCGTGGTGCCGAAGTTGTCGACGATTCGCAGCCGCCGCACCCGCAGCGCGCCCGCCCGGATCGGGTTGAAGTCGCTGAGCGGCTGGGGGGCGTGCCGGTTCTCGCCCGCCACCCGGTCCGCCACCCGCGCGGTGAACTCCCGGGCCGAGGGGAAGCCGAGCGGGTCGTCCACCGGCAGCTGCCGGGCGAGCCGCAGCATGAGCAGCGCGTCGTTGAAGCCGCCGAGGCTCTGGGACAGGTTGTTGTCCTGGTTCTCCGCGAGGTGGCGGTAGACCATGGCCAGGGTCTTCAGGCGGGCGTCGTCGCCGTTCGCGTCGTACCAGTCCAGGACGGTGTCCGGCGCCGCGCGGAAGTCGTCCCCCGGCAGGGTCGCCAGGTGGGCCCGCGTCCGCGCCGCGTTGTACGCGGCCAGCATGTCGCCGGACAGGTAGCGCAGGATGCGCGCCGACAGCACCGGCCGCGCCGACGGCGAAAGGACGGTCGTCCCGGAGTAGACGTTCGCCGCCTTGTCGGGGAAGCCGCGGCCCGGCCGCAGCCGGAGCTCGACGTCGGCGGCGGTCAGGGCGTAGTTCGCGGTGACGAAGTCCTGGTCGTAGTCGCGGTGGCCGGCGCCGATGTTGCCGCCCCCGCCGGTGGGGAAGAACTCCACCTCCCACTGCAGCAGCACCGGATGCCACGGCGCGTGCGTCCACGTGCGCAGCGCCGGGTTCGGGGCGGGCAGCGCCGCGACGCCGGCCGTCACCGCCGTCCGCAGGGCGGTGGCGCCCGCGGCGCCGGCCGGGCTCGCCGCCGGGCCGGTGATCGCCGCGCAGGCCAGCAGCCCGTCCGGGTCGGACGCGCCGTCCTGGCCGTAGCGGTCCGAGGGGGTGGCGGCCGATCCGGTGAGCAGTACGGTCGGCTCGACCGGCCGGTAGTGGCGCGGGCCGGGGACCTGCCGCAGGACGTAGCGGGTGCGCGCCGCCCTGGCCGTGGTGGCGTTGAAGCGGGCTATCGAACGGTCCACGGCGTCGCGGGCCGCGGCGAGGCGGTGGGCCAGCGTGTCGCCGTCGCCCACCGGGGGCTGGACCCCGACGGCGGCCGTCAGCAGGTCCATCTCGTCCATGGCGCGGCCGAGGTAGAACGCGACCTCGTCGGGGGAGGGGTGGCTGTCGTCGCCGGCCGACTCGCCCGGGTAGGAGCAGAGCATGTACTTGTACCAGTCGGCGAACAGCCTGCGGCGCAGCCCGGCCAGCGTGCGGCGGGCCCGGTCGTGGCGCGTCTCGGCCCGGTTGAGCGCGGCCAGCAGCCCGTCCAGCTCGGCCGGGGGCCGCAGCCGTTCGCGGGCCTGTTTCTGCTCGGGGGTGATGGGCGGCGCCCCGGCCGCCGCGGCCTCGGCGTCGGTCTCGTCCTCGGCGTAGACGTTCCACCGCACACCGGCGGAGACGGGGGCGAACGTGGCGGTGTGCCGGGCCTCGTCGAGCCGGATCGAGAGGTCCACCGTGGTGCTCTCGAGATCGTCGGCGTACGTCAGCGCCTCCAGCAGGTCCTCCAGGGACTGCGGCGTGACGCCGGGCAGCGCCGCGCCGAGGTGCGCGGCCAGCGCCTCGGTGATGTTGCCGCCCACGCACACCCCGGTCTCGGTGTCCGCCAGCAACGGGTTGACGGTCAGCGCCGCGGGCGCGAAGCGTAGCTCGCCGAAGCACACCATGCGCGTGGGCCGCTCCGCGCCGGGCTGCGCCTTCCAGCCCAGCCGGTCGGCGAGGGCCGCCCGCCAGTCGCCCTTCGCGGGCAGCACCCGCGCCAGCTCGTCCTGGCCCGGCGTGCCGTACCAGCCCGTCACGTCGTAGCGCAGCCCGGCGGGGGGAGTTCCCGGGTAGGCGGGATCGTGGAACCCGAACACGCTGTGACAGTTCGGGTAGAAGGCGGCGAAGGCCGGGTCGCCGTGCCCGACGACGGTGAGCTCGGGCAGGCTGTCGGGCGGGTCGCGCAGCAGCAGATCCCACTGCCCCAGCGGCAGCTTGCGGCCGAGGTAGCGGTACGGCCGCCCCGCGTTCCCCGGCGGGACGCCGCCGGAGACCGGGTAGGTGACGCCGTCCGCGTTGTCGTCGGACAACGCGTCGCTCAGCACCAGCCACTGCTCCTCGACGGTCTCGCCGCGGGAACGGGTCACCAGCCAGCGGTTGGGGACCACCGGGACACGCGTCCCGTCCTCACCTCTGACCATCCGGGTGAGGGCGTCGGGCAGGGCCCAGTGCAGGTGGATCCCGGCCTTGAGCCGGAGATTGTGATCCTCGAACGGGCTCGCGAGCACGACCTCACCCAGGTAGGGCAGGTTCGCCCCGACGTCCCGGCCGGTGACCGGGTCGACGTAGGGCAGCCGGGTGAAGTCCACCGACGGCCCGGCGACGTCCGTGTCGGCTGCGAGACACAGGGCATCGACATGAACTGGAACACATAACACGCTCACGGCACATCCTCCTCAGGAGGAAGCCAATGATGTGGACCGGACGATCATAGGACCGTTCTCGATCTTTTACGACGGCCGCGACAGGACCGTGACATACCCTCTCGGCAGCCGTCCCCGTGCTCAAGATTGAGCGGACGGCCGGGGACGGTTGCGTGACATTCGGAGGAGGATCTGCCTTTCGGAAAGGGATGTCATGACGGAAACGGATGTGTGGGCGTCGAAGACGTCGGCGCAGCATCAGACCTCTCTGCCGCCCGAGCATCTGCTGCACTCGGGGAACGCCGGGCTCATCATCCATCGCGTGGGGATGCTCGAGTACGAGATGGCGCAGGAGGGCCGGGACTTCAGCGCCGAGCTGGTGAACTACATGAACCGGGCGCAGGCGGGAGTCGCCACGACCTTCCTGTACGAGGAGGTGTTCGGGGTCCGGGACCGGGTGCACTGGTTCGTGCACATGAAGTCCCCCGAGCTGTACAGCAGGCTCCTGGAGATGGTCGACCACGACGCGGTGTTCCAGGACATCTCCCTGCGGGACCGGCTGCCCAAGAAGGGCGGCGGCAACTGGGAGAAGATGTTCATCTACGGCAGCCTGCGCGAGACGATCATGTGCCCGCAGCACGGCTTCGCCAACGTGGACCACGAGGAGCACACCGACCCCCGTGAGCGGCGCGAGACCTTCGTCCCGCCCGCCACCCACCAGACGCACCAGCCCGCCGACCAGCAGCTCAACTCGGCCAACGCCGGGGCCATCATCCTGCGCACCGGGGACGTGCGGTACGAGTTCCGCGAGGAGGGACGCAAGTTCCTCTACGACTGGTCCAGCTACGTCAACGACAACCTGCCGGGCCAGGCCACGGCGTTCATCTACGAGCAGACCTGGGGACAGCAGGACAGGATCCACTGCCTCATCCATCTGCGGCAGCTGGAGGACTACCGGCTCGTCCAGGAGATCGACCGCAGCGAGGGCATGGCCAAGGAGGTCTACGACATCGAGCGGGTGCCGGAGGCCAAGGGCGGCGGACGCTGGGACCGCCTGTTCGTCCCCACCAGCATCAACGACGTGGTGATGGTGCCGCATCTCGCCGACGGGCGGTAACCATGGCGCTCGGAATCGAGTCGATCGGCGCGTACGTGGGCCGGGCCTTCCTGGACGTACGCGGGATGTTCGAGGCCCGCGGCCTGGACATGAGCCGCTTCGCGAACCTCATGATGGAGCGGCGGTCGGTCAACCTGCCCTGCGAGGACCCCGTCACCAACGCCGTCAACGCGGCCAAGCCCGTCCTCGACGCGCTCGACCCGGCCGAGCGTGAGCGCATCGAGATCCTCGTCGTGGGCACCGAGTCCGGGCTCGATTTCGGCAAGCCCATCAGCACCTACATCCACCACCACCTGGGCCTGAGCCCCAACTGCCGCTCCTTCGAGGTCAAGCACGCCTGCTACGGCGGCACGGCCGCCCTGCAGACCGCCGCCGGCATGGTCTCGGCGATCCCGGTGCCGGGCGTGAAGGCGCTGGCCATCGCGACCGACGCCGCGAGCGCCACCGAGAAGGCGTCCTACTGGGAGCCCTCGGAGGGCGCCGGGGCGGTCGCCATGCTGGTGAGCGACCAGGCCAAGGTGCTGGAACTGGACCCCGGCGCCAGCGGCTACCACACCTTCGAGGTGATGGACACGCTGCGGCCCCGCCACGACCACGACGTCGTCGACCCCGATCTGTCGCTGCTGGCGTACATGCGGTGCATCGAGGAGAGCTTCGCCGCGTACCAGCGGCGGGTGGCCGGGGCCGACATCGTGGACACGTTCGCCTACCTCGCCCTGCACACACCCTTCGCCGGCATGGTGAAGGGCGCGCACCGCATGCTGCTGCGCAAGCAGAAGCGGCTCGGCCCCCGCGAGATCGAGGCCGACTTCACCACCAGGGTCATCCCCTCGCTCAACTACGGGATGCGGGTCGGCAACACCTTCTCCGCCGCGCTGTACCTGGCGCTGTGCTCGCTGACCGACCACGGGGACTTCACCGAGCCGAGGCGGGTGGGCCTGTTCTCCTACGGCTCCGGCTGCGCCTCGGAGTTCTACAGCGGCGTCGTCCCGGCGGGCGCACGGCCCGCGATCGACATCGAGGCGGCGCTCGCCGACCGGCGCGAGATCGGCGTCGACGACCTCGACATGATCACGGACCTCAGCGCCGACCGGATCTTCGGCGTGCGCGACGCCGTGTTCGACACCAAGCCGTACGGCGACCTGTTCGAGGACAGGTTCGAGGACCGCGGCCTGCTCGTCCTGGACCGCATCGCGGGCTTCCACCGCGAATACCGGTGGAGCTGATCGCCATGGCCACCACGTTGCGACTCAAGATCCGCGGCACCATCGACGCCGCGGCCATCGCGGAGATCCACGGCGCCCTGGACGAGGCCGAGGCCACCCCCGACTGCCGCATCCTGGTCCTGGAGGGCGGCGGCGACGGCGTCTTCTGCACCGGCCTGAACCTGGAGGGGGCCGCCGCCGACGACGCCTCCGACGGCGGCGCGACGTTCTACGGACTGCTCGAACGCTTCACCACGACCCCGCGCGCCGTCGTCGCCCAGGTCGACGGCCGGGCCGCGGGCGGCGGCGTCGGGCTGGCCGCCGCCAGCGACTTCGTCTACGCCAGCGAACGCAGCGCCTTCAGCCTCCCCGAGGCCCTGTGGGGGCTGCTGCCGTGCTGCGTGCTGCCGTTCCTGATCAGGCGCGTCGGCTTCCAGAAGGCGTACACGATGACCTTCAGCACCCAGCCGGTGAGCGCGTCGGAAGGCGAGCGGTTCAACCTGGTCGACGCCGTCGCCGACGACCCCCGCGCGCTCATCAACCGGCTCGCGTACCGGCTGACCAAGCTCGACGAGTCGATCATCGCGGACATGAAGCAGTACTTCCGCAAGATGTGGATCCTCTCCGACGAGGTGGAGGAGACGGCCGTCAAGGAGTTCAGCCGCCTGATGTCCACCCCCGCGGTGCGGCAGAGGCTCGCCGACTACGCGACGGAGAAGCGCTTCCCCTGGGAGCGCTAGAAAGGATCGCTTGCCGATGTCTGTCGTGTGGGTCTTTCCCGGGCAGGGCTCCCATCGCCGGGGCATGGGAGCCGGGCTGCTGGACCGCTACCCCGATCTGCGCGACCGCGCGGACGAGGTCCTCGGCTACTCGATCGAGGAACTCTGCGGCGACACCCGCCGCCTGCGCGACACCCGGTACGTCCAGCCCGCGCTGTACACCGTCGACGCGCTGAGCTACCTGGCCAGGCGGGAGGACGGCGGCAGGCCGGACTACCTGGCCGGGCACAGCCTGGGGGAGTACGCGGCACTGTTCGCCGCCGAGTGCTACGACTTCGAGACCGGCCTGCGGCTGGTCCGGCGGCGCGGCGAACTGATGGGCGAGGCGAGCGGCGGCACGATGAGCGCGGTGCTCGGCATGCCCCGGGAACGGCTCGAAGACCTGCTGGCGGGCACCGGCGTGGACATCGCCAACGACAACTCGCCCGAACAGGTGGTCATCGCCGGCCCCAAGGACGCGATCGAGACGGCGAGCCAGGCCATCAAGGAGGCAGGCGGCAAGTGCGTGGCCCTCAACGTCCGCACCGCGTTCCACTCGCGCTACATGAAGGACGCCGCCGAGTCCTTCGCCGAGGCCCTTGAGTCCGTCACCTACGCCGCCCCGCGGATCCCGGTCATCTCCAACGTCACCGCCCTCCCGCACACCGCCGCAGCGATGGCGGAAACCCTGCGACGCCAGATCGACAGCCCCGTGCGCTGGCTGGACGGCATGCGCTACCTGATCGAACACGGCGTGGACGAACTGGAGGAGATCGGCCCCGGCGACGTCCTGACCAAGCTCTGGGACGTGACCCGCAGACACCCGTCCGGCTCACCCCCGGCCGCCCCTGAGACCACACCGTCCCGCACCACCGCCCCGGCCGACCGTGAGACCACACCCTCCCGCACCACCGCCCCCGCCGTGGCGCTCGACGGAAGGGGCACGGACGCCGCGGCGAACCTGGGATCCCGGGAGTTCCGCGAAGACTACGGGCTGCGCCACGCGTACATGACCGGGTCGATGTTCAAGGGCATCGCGTCCACCGACCTGGTGATCAGGATGGGCAAGGCCGGCCTGATGGGCTTCTTCGGCGCCGGCGGCCTCACCCTGGCCGAGATCGAGTCCGCGATCGAGACGATCCGGCGCGGCCTCGGCACCGGCGAGGGCTTCGGCATGAACCTGCTGTACGGCTTCGACGAAGACGGCCTGGAAAGCGACACCGTGGGCCTGTACCTGAAACACGACGTCCGCCACGTGGAAGCCGCCGCCTACCCGCACGTCACGGCCCCCCTGGTGCGCTACCGCTTCACCGGCGCCCACCGCGACGCCTCCGGCCGCCCCGTCGCCGTACGCCACGTCCTCGCCAAGGTCTCCCGCCCCGAGGTGGCCGCGGCCTTCATGCGCCCGCCCCCCGAGCCCGTACTCCGCCGCCTGGTGGCCCAAGGCGCCCTGACCCCCGAGGAAGCCGAGGCGGCCTCATCCCTCCCGGTCAGCGAGGACGTATGCGTAGAGGCCGACTCCGCAGGCCACACCGACGCCCGCTCCCCCTACGCCCTGATGCCCGCCATGCTCGCCCTACGCGACCGCGAGAACGCCGGCCACCGCTACGCCAAACCCATCCGCATAGGCGCCTCCGGCGGCCTCGGCTCCCCTGAGGCCATAGCCGCCGCCTTCGTCCTAGGCGCAGACTTCGTCGTCACCGGCTCCGTCAACCAGTGCACCCCCGAAGCAGGCACCTCCGACGACGTGAAGGACATGCTCGCCGGCCTGGACGTCCAGGACACCGCCTACGCCCCCGCCGGCGACATGTTCGAACTCGGCGCCCGAGTCCAGGTGGCAAGAAAAGGCACGCTGTTCCCCGCCCGAGCCAACAAGCTCTACCAGCTCTACCGCCAGCACACCGCCCTGGAAGACCTGGACCCCAAAACTGCCACCACCATCCAGGACAAGTACTTCCGCAGATCCTTCACCGAAGTCTGGGACGAAACCGCCACCTACCTAGCGGCCCGCAAACCCGCCGACCTGGCGAAAGCAGAATCCAACCCCCGCCACAAAATGGCCTTGATCTTCCGCTGGTACTTCGTCCACTCCATCCGCCTGGCCCTAAAAGGCACCCCCACCCGCCGAGTCGACTACCAGGTCCACTGCGGCCCCGCCATGGGCTCCTTCAACCACTACGCCAAAACCATAGGCCTAGCAGACTGGCAAACCAGACACGCAGACACAATAGCCGACCACTTGATGACCGACGCCGCAACCCTCCTAACCACCCGCCTAACCCACCTAACCCACTAACCCCCCAACCCAACCCCGTAGACCAAACCGACCGCCCAAGAAATGGGCCTCGCCTTCGGCTCGGACAGCTCCCCCCAGGGGGCTCCGCCCCCCTCGCCCCCCGAAAACCCCCACTCCAAGCCCCCGAAGCAGCCACATCCGCCGTGCTCCCAACCTACGACTTAAATGTCATCGGAGTGGTGACCCCTTGCACGGCTTACCTCGAACCAGACTGTGCGACCGTTGTGGGAGCCTTCACGATCTTGTCGTTCCCCGGCGAGGCCGATCCTGACGTCGCATATATCGAGAGCACGGCAGGGGACGCGTACGTCCGAGTTCCGAGCAGGTTGATCGCCATAAGGTGGCTTTTGAGCGCCTCTGCGATATGCGCACCGGAACTCGGTCTGCTCCGCGGAGCGGATGTACCGAGCCGGTGAACTTCGGCGGCGCACATCAATCAGCGCACGCCAGTACAAGCGCTGGAAAAGCGGCCAATGCGACTGGCCGCATGAAGATCACCGCGTCTTGCTGGAACGTTTCTGCGGCGAGCCGATCACCGGGGCCGGCTTCACCCCATCCGGCATATCCTCCCCACCGGATCATCGAATGCTTCACGTCCCACACGCCACCGATCTGTTTCCGTCGGAGATGCGCGATCCGGCTCCGGGGGAGCCCGGTGGACGGCACACGCAAGCCACCTCTGTCCGGCACGGGCCGGGGGTTATGGTGATCCGATGACCGAAACTCCTCGCGAAGCCTTCCTGAAACTTGTGCACGGCGTCTGTGAAGAGCGCTGGGCGGACGTGGTGGACCTGTACGCGGAGCAGACCGATGTCTCCCACCCGTTCCACCCGGTGGGGGCACCGCCGCTGCTCTCCCGCGAAGCACTACGGGCCCACTTCGGCGGCGGGCCACAGCCGTACCAAGGCCCGACCCTGCGGCGTCGGCCGACGCGGATCAACGTCCACGAGACCACCGATCCCGAGGTCATCGTGGCCGAGTTCCAATACGAAGGCATCGTGGTGGAGACCGGCGAACCCTTCACCATCCCGGCCGTCTTCGTCATGCGCGTCAGGGACGGAAAGATCGTCGAATCCCGCGATTACCTGGACCATCTGCGTTCAGCCGCGGCCCGCGGCATGCTCGCCGAGGTCTTGGACGACATCCGCGACCACCACGCCAAGGGCTCTGTCACCGACCCACCAGGTCACATCGGCGCCGAACCTCGCTGACCTCGTCGATGTGCCGTCCGCCCAGTCGCAGGCGGCCGCCAGCGGCCGCACCAGGGTCCGGCCGAGAGCGATCTTCGGGTGGCCGTTGCGGTCGCCCGAGGCGGATGGTGGCGCCATCTTGTCACTCCTGTCGATCCACGCTGGACCGTCGAGGAGGCTTCTCCGACGGGGAACAGTCCCCCAGTTGGGCGGGAGCGGCATGCAACGCACAAGGCGCGGTTTCGCTGGCTTACGGCTGCCGGCGAAGCCTCAGACCTCGAACTCCCCGTTCTTGACGCCGTTCACGAAGGCTGACCACTCACCTGGTGCGAAGAGGAGCACCGGGCCGGTTGGGTTCTTGCTGTCTCTGACGCCGATGACGCCTGGCAGGTTTCTGGCGACTTCGACGCAGTTGTTGCCCCCACCGCTGTAGCTGCTCTTACGCCAGGGGGCGCCTGGAAGATCAGTCATTCGAGTCGTTCCTTGGTCTCGGCGATGAGCCCGATGGACTCCTCCGGAGATAGAGCCACATCACAGATGCGCTCAAAAGCCACCTTATAGCGATCAACCTGCTCGGAACTCTCGACGTACACGTCCCCTGCTGTGCTTTCGATGTACGCGACGTCGGGATCGACCTCGTCGGGGAACGACAAGATCGTGAAGGCTCCTTCGAGGCCTGCGTGGACTCCGGCGCTGTACGGGAGAACCTGGATGGTCACGTTTGGCCGCCGGGAGGCGACGATCAGGGTCTCCAGCTGATCGTGCATCAGCTCAGGACTTCCGATCGGACGGCGTATGACGCCTTCGTCCAGTACGGCGTGCAGTTGTGGTGCGTTGGTCCGGCTCAAGAGGGTTCGCCGTGCCATACGAGCCATGACTCGCCGGTCGATCTCCTGAGGGTCGTCCTGTTGCGGCCGTACCACGCTGATCACCGTTCGCGCGTAGTCCTCGGTCTGGAGAAGGCCGGGCACAAGCTGTACTTCCCATTGGTGGATGAGGGACGCTTCGTCTTCCAGCGCGATGTAGGAGCCGGTGAAAACGTCTGAGTACGCCGTCCACCACCCTCGCCGACGGACCTCCTTGGCGAGTTCCACCAAAGCGGCACGTGTGGACGATGGGGTGCCGTAGAGATCACAGACCTGCGCCACGTCGGTAGGGCTGGCACGGGTTCGGCCGGTTTCGATGCGGCTTATCTTGCTACGGCTCCATCCGACGTGCATCACAGCGGATGGAGTCCGAATGACAAGCCAGGATCTTGTGCGCGGTCGCTCCAAGCGGAACAGCGCCGCGCCTGCCACCACAGCGAGCGTCTCCCGGACAATGAGGGAGCAGCAGTACCTCTACCTGGTTCGGCTGGCCTGGAGTCTGTACCGGCGGGGCCTGCGCGTGACGGTGGATCTTTCCTTGAAGTCCGAACCCGTGCTGATAGCGCCCCGGACGGGGGCGGCTTCCCTCAGAGTCATGGTGTGTCGCACCAAGGGGATCTGGATCTATACCTGGGGCCGAGGTGACAGCCAGCGGGTGCGAGTGCTCGCCGACGACGCGGCCGACCGGATCTGGGAGGTCGCCCAGTGATGACCACGGGGGACCGTCTCGGCAAGATCGATCTACTCGGCCTGGCCAGCTCGGCCAAGATCGCGCGAGCGTATGTGTACTCGGTGCTCTACCGAGCGGGACGACGGGATCTGGACGACATCGAAACCGTGGTCAGCGAGGTGTTCACCAACGCCATTCGCCACTCCGAATCGGGACGCAGACCAGGTGGCTTGGTACAGGTCCGGGTGTACGACGACGGTGCGACGAGCCGGGTCGAAGTCACCGACGAGGGCTCGCCCAACGGCATCCCGGCCATTCCTGAGCAGGCCGACCCTGTCAGCGAGGGGGGCCGGGGGCTTTGGTTGGTCCGGGAGTTGTTCTCATCCTGGGGGTGGGGACAGGACCACAGCGGCCGCACAGTCTGGTTCGAGGTAAGCCGAACAAGTAGTCGCCACTTCGATGACATTTAGGTCGTGGGTGGGACCACGGCGGATGTGGCTGCTCCGGGGCTAGGAGGTGGGGGTTTCGGGGGGCGAGGGGGGCGGAGCCCCCTGGGGAGAGCAGTCCGAGCCGAAGGCGAGGCCCATGCCGAAGGCGGGGTTCATGGCGTCGGGGGGCTGTCCGTTCGGGTTAGCGGACGAAGGGGGAGAGTAGGGCTCGGTCCAGGTCTTCCTGGATGGCGTCTAGGACTTCGGGGCGGGGGCCCTTTAGGTAGAAGTGGTCGCCGGGGAAGACGCGGAGGGTGAAGCCGCCTTTGGTGGTGTCGTGCCAGGCGGCTATTTCGTCGGGGTCGACCTCGGGGTCGGCGTCGCCCAGGAGGGCTGAGATCGGGCAGGTCAGGTCGGGGCCGGGGAGAGGGGTGTAGTGCTCGTTCAGGGTGAAGTCGGCGCGGAGGGTGGGGAGGAAGACGTCCAGGAGGCCGGGCTGGTCCAGGACCTCGGTGGGGGTGCCGTTCAGGTTGCCCATCTCGACCAGGAGGTCGTCCTCTGAGAGGTCGGAGAAGCGGCGGCGGGTGGTCGGCAGGTGGGGGGCGCGGCGGCCGGAGACGAACAGGAGGACGGGCTCGCCCTGGCCAGGCGTGAGGCTGCGGGCGACCTCCCAGGCCACGGCGGAACCCATGCTGTGGCCGAACAGGGCGTAGGGGCGGTCGGCGTACGGGCGCAGGGCCTCGGTCAGGGGAGTGATGAGCTCGTCCATGCGGTCGTAGGGAGTCTCGCGGAGCCTTCCCTCGCGGCCGGGCAGGACCACGGGGCAGACGTCCACGCCGGGGGCCAGGTGGTCCTCCCAGCGGCGGAACAGCGCCGCGCCGCCGCCCGCGTGTGCGAAGCAGAAAAGCCGCACTTCCGCGTCCGGCCGGGGTTGTCCTGAGATCCACGCCTTCGACATGCCCCAGACGCTATCGGGGCCCACGCGGAGCGACTGCTCAGTCTTGAGCAGGCATGTCCCGCTCTCGTCATTAGCGTCGATTAGTGGGAGGAGGGCCATGGAGTCGAACGAGAGTGTCATTGAGACGGTCATCCGGTTGCTCGGCGATGTGCTGCCCGGCGACGGGGAGCTGACGAGGGATTCGGTCCTGCGAGACCACGGGCTGGACTCGATCTCAGCGGTGCGGGTGTGGTTCGAGATCCAGCGGGTGTTCTCGCTGGACTTCCCGGTCGAGAAGCTCGGCGAGTGCGCCACCCCGGCCGCCCTGGCCGCGCGCATCGCCGAGGAGACGGACGCCACGGCAGGCGCCGAGCCCGCGTCGGGTGACGCCGGCCCGGTCGTGACCGCGCGCCCGGAGGACCGCTTCGCGCCGTTCCCGCTCACCCCCATCCAGCAGGCCTACCTCATGGGGCAGGACGAGGACCTTACCGACGACCCGGTCGGCTGCCACGTGTACCGCGAGTTCGAGGTGGAGGGCCTCGACGCGGAACGTCTCGAAGCCGCCTGGCGCCGCGTCGTCGACCACCATGACGCGTTGCGCCTGGTCATCGGCGAGGACGGCACCCAGCGTGTGCTCGAACACGCCCCCGACTGGTCCATGCCCGTCCACGACGGCTCCCCGGAGCAGGCCCGTGACCGCCTCACCGGGCACGTGTACGAGACCGGTGTGTGGCCGCCGTTCTCCGTCGAGGTCACCCGCCCCGGCACCGTCCACCTCGGCGTCGACGCGAGCGTCACCGACGGCCGCGGCCTCGACATCCTCCTGCGCGACTGGTGGCGCTGCTACCGCGACCCCGCTCACACGCTCACCGACACCATCGTCTCGGCCAGGGACTGCGTCATCGCCCTGGACGATCAGCGTGACGCGCCCGGCCGTGCCAAGGACCTGGACTACTGGCGGGGGCGGCTGGCTGAAATGCCGCCGGGCCCTCACATCGCCTCCGGCACCCTCGACGAGGACGACACCGCGCGCGTCGGGATGGCCGCCGCGCTGACGGACGCCGAATGGGGTTCCCTGCGCCGCGTCGCCGGTGAGCTGGACGTCTCCCCGACCTCCCTCGTGCTCACGCTGTTCGCCGAGGCGCTCGCCGCGGCGTCCGGCTCCGAGGACGCCGACGGGTTCTCGCTCGCCGTCACCACGACCGCCCGTGCCTGGCTGCCCCGCGAGGTGGACGAGGTCGTCGGCCCGTTCACCTCCACCGCCGTGTTCGTCGCGGAGAACACCCGCGGCGAGCCGCTCGACGACGCGGTGCGCGCCGTCCACCACCGGCTCTGGAGCGATCTCGGGCACGCCTCGGTCTCCGGCGTCGACGTCCTGCGCGAACTGCGCGCCGAGCTGCCCGCGGCGAGCGGCCCGCTGCCCGTGGTGTTCACCAGCCTGCTGGACGCCCGCCAGGACGACGCCGTCCCGCCCGTCACCCACGCCCTGAGCCGCACCTCGGGCGTGGCGCTCGACCACCAGATGTGGGAGCACGACGGCGAGCTGCGCCTGCGCTGGGACGTCACCCCGGGACGGTTCGCGCCCGGCGCGCTGGACGTCGCCTTCGCGGCCTTCGTCAACTCCCTGCGCGCCCTTGGCGCCGACGGGGACGCCGTGGAACGGCCGCTGAACGAGCTGCAGAAGGCGTACTACGTGGCCCGCGCGAACGGCGCCTGCGACTACGACGGCTGCCAGGTCTACCACAGCTTCCACGTCCGCGACCTGGACGTCGGCCGGCTCGCGGCGGCATGGACCCGCCTCGTCGACGCCTACGACGCGCTGCGCTCTGAGGTCACCCACGACGGGCGCGTGCGGACCCGGCCCCGCGCCCCGGAGACATGGACGATCCCGGTCGTCGACGCCGTCACCCCCGACGAGATGGCCGCCGACGCCTACCCGCTCGGCCGCTGGCCGCAGTGGGACCTGCGCGCCACCCACGACGGCGCCGTGCACGTCGCGATCGACCTCACCGTGCTAGACGGCAAGAGCATCCACGTCACGCTGCGCGAGCTGTTCCGCCTCTACGACGACCCCACGGCGACGCCCCGCGAATCGGTGCCGGTCCAGGACGACGCTCCCGTGCCCGACGACGGCTACTGGGCCGGGCGGTTCGCCGGCATGCCGTCCGGGCCGCCGCTCGCCTCGCCGCCCACGCCCCGCGTGCGGCTCACCGGCGAGCTGGAGGAGCGTCCGGGGGCCGAGATCGCCGACGAGACGGTGCTGGCCGCGCTCACCGAGGCGCTGTCCGAGCAGTTCGCGGACCCGTTCACCGTCTCGGTGGTCCGCTGGACGCCGGAGTCCGAACCCCACCGTCCCGGCGAGTTCACCGCCCTGAGCTGGGTGACCACCCCTGAGTCCGGCGAGGACGCCGAGGACGTCTACCGCCGCCAGATCGCCGCCGACCTCGCGCACGGCACCCTCGAAGGCCTCGGCGCGCTGCGCAAGATCGTCATGAAGGAGCGGCGCAGCCGGTCCTACGCCTTCCCCGTCGTCTACACCAGCACCCTCGACCTGCGTGAGCACCCCCTCCCGGACGGCGTCGAGCTCGGCCCGTGGATGACCTACACCCCCGACGTGGCCCTCGACTGCATCGTGGCCAGGGAAGGGGGACGGCTGCGCTACGTCTGGGACGTCGTCGAGGCCGGCTTCCCCGAAGGCCGCCTTGAGGAGCTGTTCGCCGCCTTCGAGTGCGCCCTGCGCTCCGAACGGCGGCCCGATCGCGACACCATCCTCTACACGTGGAACGACACCGCCAGGGAGGTCCCCGAGCAGCGGCCCGCTCACCTGCTGTTCGAGGAGCAGGTGAGGACGCGTCCCGACGCCGTCGCCCTGCGCACCCGCGGCGGGACCATCACCTACGGCGACCTCAACCGCAGGGCCAACGCCATCGCCTGGCGCCTCAAGGGCATGGGTGTCGCACCGGGGACCGTCGTCGGCATCCGCATGTGCCGCGGGTTCGACATGGTCGCCGCCGTGTTCGGCATCCTCAAGGCCGGCGGCGCGTACCTGCCGGTCGAGCCGACCCTCCCGGCCGAGCGCGCACGGGTCATGCTGGACGACGCCGGCGCGGGCATCGTCGTCACCTGCTCCGAGTCGACCAGCGGCTGGCCCGTCCCGGACGACCTGCGGGTCGTCGACCTGAGCCGCGACCTCGCCGACGAGGACGAGGGCGACCCCGAGCCGGTCGGCACCGCCGACGACCTCGCGTACGTGATCTTCACCTCGGGGAGCACCGGCAAGCCCAAGGGCGTCGAGGTGACGCACCGGCCGCTGCTCAACCTGCTCAACTGGTGTAACCGGAGCTTCGGCTTCGACTCCGCCGACGTCGGGCTCTGCGTCACCTCGCTCGGCTTCGACCTGTCGGTCTTCGACATCTTCGGCCTGCTCGGCCGCGGCGCCTCGCTGTACATCGCCGACGAGGAGCAGCAGCGCGACCCCGAGCTGCTGCTCGACGTGCTGCTCACCGAGCCGATCACCTTCTGGAACTCCGCGCCGACCACTCTGAACCAGTTGTCGCCGTTGTTCCAGGACCGGCAGGGCCATGAGGGGACCGGCGACCTGCGCCTGGTGTTCCTGAGCGGCGACTACACCCCGCTGCCGCTGCCGGACGCCGTGCGCGGCCTGTTCTCCCGGGCGGCCATCGTCAGCCTGGGCGGCGCCACCGAGGCCACCGTCTGGTCCAACTACTTCGAGGTCGGGGAGATCGACCCCGAGTGGCGGAGCATCCCGTACGGCAGGCCCATCGACAACTCCCGCTACTACATCCTCGACGAGGACCTCGAACCCTGCCCTGTGGGCGTCGAGGGCGACCTGTTCATCGCCGGTGAGTGCCTCAGCCTCGGGTACCGCAACCAGCCCGAGCTGACCCGGGAGCGGTTCGTGCCCGATCCCTTCGCCAAGGAGCAGGGGCAGCGGATGTACCGGACCGGCGACCGCGCCGCGTTCTTCCCCGACGGGGTCATGACCTTCCTCGGCCGGGCCGACAACCAGGTGAAGATCCGCGGCTTCCGGGTGGAGCTCGGCGAGATCGAGCACCGGCTGCGCGCGCACTCCGGTGTGCGGGACGCCGTGGTGCTCGCCCGCGAGGACCAGTCGGGCGAGCGCAAGCTGGTCGGGTACGTCATCGCGGACACCACCCCGCCGTCCGTCGCCGACCTGCGCCGCCACGCCGCCGAGACGCTGCCGGCCTACATGGTGCCGAACTACATCGCCTTCGTCCCGACCTTCCCGGCCACCTCCAACGGCAAGCTGGACCGCGACGCCTTGCCGTGGCCCCTTACCGACGAACCCGTCCCTTCCGAGGAGCGGACGCCGGCGTCTGAGCCCGTCTCCGAGCAGGTTCCCGAGCCCGTCTCTGAGCCCGCTTCCGAGCCGGTCGCTGAGCCGGTCGCCGAACAGTCACGCCCCGAGCCTGCCCCCGAGCCCGAGCCTGCCCCCGAGCCCGAGCCTGCCTCCGAGCCGGTCGCCTCGGAGCAGTCCGGCCCGGCGCCCGAGCTGGTGGCCGAGATCTCGGCGTTGTTCGCCGAGCTGCTCGCGGTGGCCGAGATCGATCCCGATTCCGATCTGTGGGACCAGGGCGCCACGTCGTTCACGATGGTCCAGGTCTCCAAGGCCCTGCGGAAGAGCCACGGCCGGCGGATACCGGTCCAGTCCCTGCTCGACGAACCCACGATCACCGCCATCGCGGCCGTCGTGGCCGACTCCCTCCCAGGCGACCGGCCCGCGAAGCCGAAGGCCGCGCCCGCCGCCACCAAGCCCGAGCCGTCCGCCAAGCCCGAGCCATCCGCCAAGCCCGAGCCGTCCGCCGAGCCCGTGAAGGCGGTCGAGCCGGTCGTGCGGGACCAGGACGTGGAGCGGGACGGTCCCGGTGAGGTCGAGTTCTTCTCCGCCGAGGATCGCGCCCGTTTCAAGGAGGGAGCGTGGAACCTGCGTCCGCTGGAGCCCGACGCCAGCCTGATCCGGCTCGACCGGATGGAGGTGGCGGACGAGCACTACGCCTGGCGGGCCAGCGCGCGTGAGTTCGCCTCCGGGCCGATCCCGTACCGCTCCTTCTGCAAGCTGCTCGGCCTGCTCCGCGAGGCCACGGCCGGTGGGCGCACGTCGCACCTGTATCCGTCGGCGGGCGACACCTACGCCGTCCAGGTCTACGCGCACGTGAAGCGCGGCGCCGTCGACGGCATCGCCGAGGGGATCTACTACTACAACCCGCGCGAGCACGTGCTCCAGCTCGTCAACGACCGCCCGGACATCGACAGGTCCGTGCACTTCGTCTACAACCGCCCGGTGTACGACCGGGCCGGCTTCAGCCTGTACCTCATCGGCCAGACCAAGGGCATCGAGCCCCTGTACGCCGAGGCCAGCCTGCGCTACCTCACCCTTGAGGCGGGCTACATGGGCCAGCTCCTGATGACCGGCAAGGCCACCTGCGGCATCGGCCTGTGCCCGATCGGCGACGTCGCCTTCGCCCCGCTACGCGACCGTCTGGCCCTGGACGACGGCCACCGTTTCCTCCAGGCCTTCCTCGGCGGCCCCGCGGAGTACGCCCCGCAGGCCGCGGAGACCGGCGAGACCCCGCTGTTCACGGCCCCCGCCAACGGCTCCGCCACCACCGCCCCCGTCACGACCGCGTCCGTCACGACCACCGCCGACCTCCAAGCCGACGGCGAGGTCGTCACCGGCGCCTCCCCGGACGGTGTCGCCGATGTCGCGATCATCGGGCTGGCCGGGCGCTACCCCGGCGCCGCCGACCTGGACGCCTTCTGGCACAACCTCAGCTCGGGGATCTCCGCCATAGGCGAAGGCCCGCGTGGCGGCGTCCCCGGCGGCTACCTGGAGCACATCGACCGGTTCGACAACATGCTGTTCCACATCGCGCCCCGGGAGGCCGAGGCGCTCGACCCGCAGCTGCGGCTGCTGCTGCACAGCGTGTGGGAGTGCCTGGAGGACGCCGGTCACACGGCCGCGTCCCTGCGCCGCGCCGCGCCCCGCGTCGGGGTGTTCGTCGGCGCGATGTGGCAGGACTACCAGCACACCGGTGCCGCCGCGTGGCGTGCGGGCGGTGACGCGGTCGTCTCGGCCACCGCGTCCGAGATGGCCAACCGCGTCTCGCACTTCTTCGGCTTCACCGGCCCGAGCCTCGCGGTGGACACCTCGTGCTCGTCCACCCTCACCGCCCTGCACCTGGCGGCGGAGAGCCTGCGGCGTGGCGAGTGCGACGCGGCCGTCGTCGGCGGCGTCAACGTCGTCGCCGACTCCTACCACACGAGCCTCCTCGCCGGCCTCGGCCTGCTCGCGGAGAACCCGGCGGGCGGTGCCTTCGACGGCGAGAACCCCGGCTGGACGGTCGGCGAGGGCGCCGGCGCGATCCTGCTGCGCCCCGCCGCCGACGCCGTGCGCGACCGCGACGTCGTCCACGCGGTCGTCCAGGCCACCTGGACGGCGCACTCGGGCCACGCGGCCCGCTTCACCGCGCCCAGCGCCGGCGCCATGGCCGCCTCCATGCGGGAGACCCTGGAGCGGGCCGGCGTCGACCCCGGGGACGTCTGCTACGTCGAATGCGCCGCCGCCGGTGCCGGGCTCGCCGACGCGGCCGAGGTGGAGGCGCTCACCCAGGTCTTCGGCGACCGCGAGGAGCCGGTCGCGGCCGGCACGATCAAGCCGAACATCGGCCACCTGGAGGCCGCGTCCGGGATGTCGCAGCTCACCAAGGTGCTGCTGCAGATACGCCACGGCCGGATCGCGCCGACCCTGGTGTCCGGCCACCCGAACCCCCTGATCGACTTCGACGGCGCCGCGGTGGAGATCGCCGACCGGCTCGGCGCCTGGGAGCACGAGCCGCGCACCGCCCTCGTCAACGCCTTCGGCGCGACCGGCACGCACGCCCACGCCGTGGTCCGCTCGCCCGCGCGCCACGAACGGTACGTCCCGGCGCGCCCCGGCGGGGACCCGCACGCCGTCCTGCTGTCCGCGGCCGGCGAGGAGCAACTCCTCACCTCGGCCCGGCGCCTCCTGGACCGTCTGGGCCAGGACACGCCCCCCGCGCTCGCCGACATCGCCTTCACCACCCAGACGGGCCGGGCACCCCTGGCACACCGTCTCGCCGTCACCTGCGCCGACGCGCGTGTCCTGCGCGAGGGCCTGCGCGCCTTCCTGGCCGGAAAGCCGCACGCCGCGGTCACCACCGGCGTCGTGGAGGGCCCGCGTGCCGCCGCCGCCGACCAGCCGCCCACGGAGATCGAGGCCGTGGCCGCCTGGGTGTCCGGGCAGGACGTGGCCTGGGAACAGTACTGGCCCGCCCCCGGCGCCAGGGTGTCCCTGCCCACGTACCCGTTCGCCGAGGAGCCGTACTGGATCGACGCTCCCGCACCCGCGACGCCGATCGACGGTCCCGAGCCCGCGACGCCCACCGCCGAGCCGGTCCCGGCCTCCGAGCCCGTCGACCGGGACGGTTCCGGAACCGCGGCCGCCGCTTCCGCGGAGAGCGTGGAGGGCGTGGAGGACCTGAGGGAATACCTCAAGGCCATCTACGCGGACGTCTCCGGGATCCCGCTCGGCAAGCTGAGCGTCCACGTGCCCCTGGAGCACTACGGCATCACCTCGCTCATGGTGACGCAGCTCAACGCGAAGCTGCGGACGGACCTGGGCGAGCGCTCCCGCACCCTCTTCTTCGAGCACACCGACCTGGCCGGTGTCGCCTCCGCCCTCGCCCGGCGCGGGACGACGCCCCCGGGCGCCGGCGCCACGCCCGCGACCCGGCCCGCGCCGGACGCGGCGCGGCGGTCCGGTGTCACGGCGGCGGTCCGGCCTACGCCGGAGCCGGAAGGGCGGTCCGTCGTGACGGCCACTGCCCGGCCCGCACAGGGCTCCGTACCGGACGCCGGCGGGGACGTGGAGCGGGACGGGATCGCCGTGATCGGCATCGCGGGCCGGTATCCGGACGCGCCCGACCTGGACGCGTTCTGGGAGAACCTGGCGGCTGGACGTGACTCGACGAGGCGGATTCCGGCGGAACGGGCCCGGGAGGGCTGGCCGGTCGACCTCATGCGCGGCGGGTTCCTGGACGACGTCGACAAGTTCGACCCGCTCCTGTTCGGCATCACCCCGCGCGACGCCGCCCTCATGGATCCCCAGGAACGCATCCTCCTCGAAGTCGTCTGGGAGGCGCTGGACGACGCCGGATACCCGCGTACACGGCTGCGCGACCAGCACGGCTCGAACGTTGCCGTCTACGCCGGGGTGATGCACAACGAGTACCCGTACTTCGGCGTGGAGAGCACCCTGCTGGGCACCCCGCAGGACACCGGCGCCACCCCCGCCGGGATCGCCAACCGGGTCTCGTACCACCTGGACCTCACCGGCCCCAGCATGTCCATCGACACGATGTGCTCGTCCTCCCTCACGGCCCTGCACCTGGCGGTCCGCTCGCTGCGCCAGGGCGAGTGCGAACTGGTCATCGTCGGTGGCGTCAACCTGAACCTGCACCCGAACAAGTTCATCCAGCAGGCTCGGATGAAGATGTCCGCCCCCGACGGTGTCTGCCGCAGCTTCGGCGCCGGCGGCGCGGGCTTCGTCCCCGCCGAGATGGCCGGAGCGATCCTGCTCAAGCCGCTGTCCCGGGCCCGTGCCGACGGCGACCGCATCCACGCCGTGATCAGAGGCACCGCCGTCCTGCACACCGGCAGGACCAACGGCTGGGCCGTCCCCAGCCCCGCCATGGAAGGCGAGGTCGTCCGCAGGGCCCTGGCCGACGCGGGCGTGGAGCCCAGCGCCATCGGCTACGTGGAATGCCACGCCCCCGGCACCGACCTGGGCGACCCGATCGAGGCCAACGCCCTGATGCGCGCCTACGCCGAAGCCGGCCTGGAGCCTGCCAGCATCCCCATCGGCTCCGTGAAGTCCAACTTCGGCCACGGTGAAGCCGCAGCCGGACTGGCCGGCCTAACCAAGATCATCCTCCAGCTCCGTCACCGGAAGCTGGCCCCCTCCCTGCACGCCGAAGAACTGAACCCCAACATCGACTGGCCCGCCATCCCCTTCCACGTCCAGCGCCACCTGACCGATTGGCCCACCCCATCCAACGGCACCCCCCGCCGCGCCGCCATCAGCTCCTTCGGCGCCGGCGGCACGATCGCCCACGCCGTGATCGAGGAGTACACCCCTTCCCCCACCCCCGAGCCGCCCCACACGTCCACCACGCGCCGTGAGCCGGCGACCGCCACGGACCAGACACCCACGGCCCCCCACACCCCCGAACCCCACGGCCATGAGCTGATCGTCCTGTCCGCCCGAGACGAGGACCGCCTCCGCGCCGTCTGCGAGCGCCTCGCCGAGTACCTGAACCCTGCCCGAACCCCCGACGACCCCGCCTCCCTCATCAAGGAACTCCGCCGCATAGCCTCCGGCCAGACCCCGACCCCCCTGTCCGCCGAAGCCCTCGCCACCCACCTCCTCCGCACCCACGACGAACACCACACCCCCACCCTGTCCGACATAGCCCACACCCTCCAGGTCGGCCGCGAGCCCCTCCGTGAACGCCTAGCCATGATCGTCTCCACCCTCGACGACCTCCGCGCCCACCTGACCCGCTACACCCAAGGCGACACCAGCGAGGCCCTAAGAGGCCGCGCCACCCCAGGAAACGACGGCCAAGAACCCCCTTCCTGGCACCGAACCCCACCCACCCTCCACACCCTCGCCCACCACTGGCTCTCCGGCGGCCACATAACCTGGCCCCACCACCGCCCCACCCCCGCCCAAATCATCCCCCTACCGTCCTACCCCTTCACCCGCATGCACTGCTGGGCCCCGACCCACCCTTCCCTGACCACAACGGCACTGAGCGCGTCGGCGGGCGGACCGGCACCAGGTGGAGCGACACCTACGCCAACGGCACCGAGCGCGGCGACTTCTGCCCCGACGCCACCGGCCGGGCCGCCGCCGACTGCGGCGGCGACGGCCGTCGCGCCGCCGGGGAGTGCTACGGCCGGTGCGGCGGTACCAGGTGCGGCGGCGACGCCGAATGTGGCGGCACCGGGTGCGGTGGCACCGGGTGCGGTGACGCCGGGTGCGGTGACGCCGAGCGCGGCGACTTCTGCCGCGACGGCACCGGCTGGGGCGCTGCCGACTGCGGCGGCGACGGCCGTCGCGCCGCCGGGGAGTGCTACGGCCGGTGCGGCGGCACCGGGTGCGGCGGCGACGCGGAGTGCGGCGACGCCGGGTGCGGTGGCGCCGGGTGCGGTGGCGCCGGGTGCGGTGGCGCCGGGTGCGGTGGCGCCGGGTGTGGCGGCTTCTGCCGCGACGGTGCCGGCTGGGGTGCCGCCGGTTGCGGCGGCGGCCTTTGGGGCGCCGGGGGGCGCGGCACGTTCGTCGTCCGATGTGACGACGCCTTCCCGGCGCCGCGACGGCGGGGCGTTGTACGGCGAATCCGGCGCCGCTTTGCGGCGGCCGGGCGGGGGGGAGGTGCCGCTTTACCAGAAGGTTTGGGTTGACGCCGGAGGGTTCTCTGGGGGCGGGATCGGTGGTGGCGGGAGTGTTCTGTGTTTGTTCGAGGAGGGGGCGCGGGAGCTGGCTGAGGGGCTGGCGCGGGGGATTGGGGACAGGGCCGTACTGGTGGGGGCGGCGGGGGCGGAGGTTGTGTTGCCTGCTGATCTGGTGGGGTGGATCGATCTGTGTGATCTTGGGCGGGCGGATCCGGGGGCGGAACTTGGACGGCTGCGGCTGCTCCAGCGGGCCCTTGGCGGGCGGGCGGACATGCGGGTGTTGCATGTGACCCGAGGGCTGCTCGACATGGATGGCCCCCAGCCCAGCGTGGCGGGGGCGCGCATGGCGTCGTTCGTGCGGACGTTGACGGCTGAGTACGGGGGAGTGCAGGCCACCGTTCTGGACATCGACAGGCCGGATGCCGGGGCGATCCTCGCTGAGGCGGCCACCGTTGAGCCGTATGGCGAGATCTGCCACCGAGACGGTAGGCGACTCCGGCCGGGGCTGCGGGCACTGGCCGCGCCTTACGCCGGGCTGCGCGCGGACCCCGATGCCGTGTATGTGGTGAGCGGCGGCACCCGGGGCCTCGGCGCACTGGTGGCGCGCCATCTCGTGAACCAGGGAGCCAGGAAGCTCGCACTGCTCGGTGAGCGCCCGATCCCGCCTCGCGACCAGTGGGCCGACACCCCCGCTACCGAGGTGATCGAGGGCATCCAGGCCCTGGAGCAGGCCGGAGCGCGGGTGACGATCCACACCGGCCCGCTGACGGACCGGAACGCGATCGAGGGCTTCCTGGAGGCGGTGCGCGGAGACCTGGGCGACATCGCGGGCGTCGTGCACTGCGCCGGCCGCGGCAGCCAGGGCAGACCCGCGCTGGCCCACAAGGACCCGCACGACATCGAGGCGGTGCTGGCCCCCAAGGCAGGCGGCCTGGAGGTCCTCGCGGACGCCTGCGCGGGCGACCGGCTCGCCTTCTTCGTGACGTTCTCCTCGATCAGCGCCGCCGTCCCCCGCCTGGCCGTCGGCGTCTCCGACTACGCCGCCGCGAACGCCTTCCTGGACCTGTACACCGGGTACCAGCGGCGCGCCGGACACCCGGAGTTCCGCTCGATCGACTGGCCGCAGTGGCACGAGTCGGGCGGCGCCCGCGGCAAGCCCAACGCCTGCGCCCCCGTGGGCATCGCGACCCTCGGCGACGAGGACGGCCTCCGGATACTGGACCGGGTCCTCGCCCTCCCGCACGGCGTCACAGCGGTGCCCTGCCCCCCGCAGGACGTCCCCCTCGACCCCGAAACCCTGCTCACGGTCTCACGGCCTCAGTCCCGGCCCGGCCACGAGGTCCCCAGCTCACCGCCCCGGACCGTGGCCGAGGCCGCTCCCTCGGAGACGGCGACGGCACCACATCGGCGCGCGTCCGGGCCGGACTGGCTCGCGGAGCTGTTCTCCCGGACGCTGGGCATCCCCCTGGACGCCCTCGACCCGACCATGGAGTTCGGCGACATGGGTGTGGAGTCGGTGATGCTGGCCGAGCTGGTGCAGCGCATCGAGGAACACCTGGGCCGCAGCCTGGAGCCCACGGCCCTGCTCGACCACCCGACACTCGACCTGTTGCGTGACCACCTCGGCATCGACGAGGCGAGCGCGACCAGCGAGCTCACGGGCAGCGGCGAGTTCACCGACACCGGCGAGCCGGACCGAACCGGCGCGAGCGGCGAATCCGGCGCGAGCGGCGAATCCGGCGCGAGCGGCGAATCCGGCGCGGCAGACACGGTGCACGGCGCGGCAGACACGGTGCCCGGCGCGACAGACACCGTGGCCGGCGCCGTCGTCACGGCCACTTCCAACGAGGCCGCCACCTCAGGCGCGTCACCGGCCGCCACAGCGGGAAAGGTCGCGATCATCGGTATGGCGTGCCGCCTCCCGGACGCCCCCGACATCACCACCTTCCTGGACAACCTCCTCGCGGGCCGCTCCGCCGTACGTGAGGTGCCGCCGTCCCGCTGGGACCATCGCGCCCTGTACTCCCCGAAGCCGGAACTCGGCCGCAGCATCAGCAAGTGGGGCGCGTTCGTCGACGGCATAGAGGACTTCGACCCCGGCTTCTTCGGCATGAGCGACGACGAGGCCCGAGCCCTCGACCCCGCCATCAGGCTCGTCCTGGAATGTAGCGCCGCGGTCATCGGCGACGCCGGCTACGACCGTACGGAACTGCGCGGAAAGAACCTCGGCGTCTTCATGGGCGCCAGGATGTCGGACTACGGCTGCCGCGCCGGGGTCCGCCCAGGCGGCATGGCGGCGGACCAGAACTTCATCGCGGCCAGGGTCGCCCATCACTTCGACCTGCGCGGCCCCAACCTCGTGGTGGACAGCGCCTGCTCGTCCGCCCTGGTCGGCGTGAAGCTGGCCTGCCAGAGCCTGCTGGCGGGGGAGTCGGAGCTGGCGCTCGCGGGCGGCGTCGAGGTGCTGCTGGACGAGAACGACTACCTGCAGCTCAGCGCGGCCAAGGCACTGTCCCCGACGGGGCTGTGCCACACGTTCGACAAGGACGCCGACGGGTTCGTCCCGGGCGAGGGCTGCGGCGTCGTCCTGCTCAAGCCGCTCGACGCCGCACTCGCCGACGGCGACCGCGTCCACGCGGTCATCGAGTCGGTCGCGGTGAACAACGACGGCCACACCATGGGGATCACCACACCGAACCCGAAGGCCCAGGCCGAGGTCGTCCGCCGCGCGCTGGCGGACGCGGGCCGGACCGCGCGGGACATCGGGCTGATCGAGGCGCACGGCACCGGCACGCTGATCGGCGACCCGATCGAGCTGCGCGCCCTGACCGAGGTGTTCCGCGAGACCACCTCCGAGACCGGCGTCTGCGCGATCGGCAGCGTGAAGACGAACATCGGCCACACCCTGACGGCCGCCGGCATCGCGGGCCTGCTCAAGGCCGCGCTCGCCGTGGAGTCGGGCCGGATCCCGGCGACCCTCGCCTGCGAGACGCCCAACCCCCGGTTCGACTTCGCCGACTCCCCCTTCTACCCCGCCACCGAGACCAAGGACTGGCGCCCGGAAGGACGCGAGCGCGTCGCGGGCGTGAGCTCGTTCGGCCTGGGCGGCACCAACGCCCACCTGATCCTGAGCGAACTCGAACCCGGGGCAAGGGACGGCGCGCCACCCCCACGCGAGCCCAGGCCCGCGCCGGTCTTCGACCGCAGGCGGCTCTGGCTCGACAAACCCGCCCCGGGGATCCCCCGCCAGGCGGCACGGACGGACGAGCCCCCGGCGCGCGAGACGACGCCCGTCCAGGCGGACGAGCGCCCCACGAGCCCGGCCCACCGGCCCGTCTCGATCCTCGACCTCCAACTCACGATGAACGGCGACCGCGCGCGAAGGGGTGCCTGAACATATGCCGGCGATCGAATGTCAGACCCTGCTCACGCACTCCGACTTCATCATGCGCAACCACCGCGTGCACGGAGTGTCCGTCCTGCCCGGTGTGGTGTTCTTCGACATCGTCTACCGCACGCTGGCCGCGGCCGGATGGGAGCACCGCCGGGCCGTGCTCCGCGACGTCCTCTTCACCGAGGCCGTCGCGACCAGGGAGGACGCCGACCGCGAGCTCCGCATCACCGTGGACGAGCCACGCGACGGAGAGCACGAGTTCCAGGCCGAGAGCCGCTGGGTCAAGGACGGCACCCCGTTGTCGCAGTGGCGGCGAAACCTCGCCGGCAAACTCGTCCTCACCGACGAGGAACCCCCCGGCCCGATCGACCTCCCCGCCCTGAAGGCCGCCGCGGAGCGTGTCGGCGACATGGAGGACCTGTACGCGAGGGCCCGCGCCGAGGACATCAGGCACGGCGACGCGATGAAGTGCTCGGGCCCGCTCCACCAGG
Organism: Sphaerisporangium aureirubrum; assembly: GCF_042658925.1. Classification (NCBI taxonomy): domain Bacteria; kingdom Bacillati; phylum Actinomycetota; class Actinomycetes; order Streptosporangiales; family Streptosporangiaceae; genus Sphaerisporangium; species Sphaerisporangium aureirubrum. The sequence continues at coordinate 81,348 of NZ_JBHSRF010000021.1, read as the reverse complement.
GCCCCGGCCACCTGCTCGCCGAGCTGCGGCTCACCGCCCCCGAGGCCGGCCACGAGCGGTTCCACCTGCACCCGGCGGCCATGGACGCCTCCACCATCGCGGGCCTCGGCCAGACGCGCGCGTCGGGCGAGGAGCCGTTCATCCCCGTCTACGTCCGCGAGTTCCGCGCCCCCGAGCGGCTCGGCGAAGCCTTCTACGTCTACGCGCCCCGGCCCGAGACGCTCGCCCCCTCGGGTGACGTCATCACCAACGACTACGGCCTGTACGACACGGAGGGCCGCTTCGTCGCGGGCTTCACCGGCCTGTCCTGCAAGCGGATCAGGTTCCCGGGGCTGATGGAGAAGCTGCTCGACGTCGAGCCCAAGGAATCGGCCACGGCCGACGGGACGGCCCCGAAGGGGCTCGTGACGCACCTGCGCGCCATGGTCGCGGAACGGCTCGGACGCGAGCCGCGCGAGGTGCCCACCGACGTGGGCTTCTACGACATCGGCCTGGATTCGGTGACGCTCGTCCGCCTCGGCGAGGAACTGGAACGGCTCGTCGGGCAGGGGCTCTACCCGACCCTGCTGTTCGAGTACAGCGACATCGACAGCCTGGCCGCGCATCTGGCGGAGACGTACGAGGACCTGGCCGAGGGCTTCGACGGTGCCCCGGCCGAGGCACAGGAGGAACCCGCCGCCCCGCGCCTCCCCGGCCGGGTCGCGACTTCGCTGTATCGGGAGGTCTGGGTACCGCAGGAGCCCGAGGACGGCGCCGCGGACCCGGGCGCGCCCGTGGTGATCGCCTCCGGCGGGGACGCCTTCGGCGGCGCGCTGTGGGAGCTCGGCGGTACGTTGGTCCAGGTCGAGCACGCCTCTGAGTTCGAGAAGACGGGCGAGCGGGCCTACCGCCTCGACGCCCGCAGCCGCCGGCAGACCGGCCGGCTGGTCGCCGACCTGTCCGGGACCGCACTGCCGCGCCACTTCGTGCTCGTCGCCACCCCCGGCGACGACGGCACGGACACCTGCCTGAAGGTGTGGTCGCTCGCCTGCGCGATCATCGCCGGGAAGCCCCAGGAGCCCGTGACCCTGACGTTCCTCCACGGCGGGCAGGACCCCGCCGCGGACGCGGTCGGCGCGCTCGCCCGGACGATCTCCGCGGAGACCCCCGTCCTGCGCTGCCGCAGCGTGCGGCTCGACTCCGAGGCGTCCGCCGAGGACCTGGCGCGGGCCGTGCGCGACCCCTCCCCCGAGCACGAGCTCCGCTACCGGGACGGCACCCGCACGGTGCGCCGCTGGGCCGGGCACAAGCCGGGCCTCGGCACCGTCGCGTTCAGGAAGGACGGCGTCTACGTGATCGCCGGCGGCGCGGGCGGCATCGGCAGGCTCGTCGCCGAGCACCTGGAGAGCGAGCACCATGCCCGCCCGGTCGTGCTCAGCCGCACGGCCGGCGTGCGGGCCGACCTCGCGAGCCGGGACGACGTCGAGCGCGCGCTGGCCGCCGTACGGGAGCGTCACGGCCGGATCGACGGCGTCATCCACTGCGCGGGCGTGCAGCACGACGGCGTCTACTTCCGGCTGGACGAGGCCGGGATCGAGGCCGTGCTGGCGCCGAAGACGCTCGGCGTCGCCAACCTCGACGCCGCCACCGCCAATGACGACCTGGACTTCTTCCTGGTCTTCTCCTCGCTCGCCGCCTCCCTGCCCAACCCTGGCCAGGCCGCGTACGCCTACGCCAACGCCTACCTGGAGGGCTTCGCGCGGTGGCGCGAGGAGCGGCGCGACCGGAACGGCAGGACGCTGGCCATCGCCTGGCCGTACTGGGCGGACGGCGGAATGCGTATCGGCGCCGACGCCCTGGAGCGGTCACGCCAGGCCACGGGCCTGGTGCCGCTCCCCACCGCCGACGCGCTCACCGTGCTGAACCGTGCCCTGTCCGCCCCGGGCGCCGGGTTCGTCGTACTGCACGGCGACGAGGACCGCGTCCCCGACCTGCTGCCCGCCGCCGATCCCGGCCAGACCCTAACCACGACCCCGGATCCCGCCCCGCCCCGCGCCACGGCTTCCGATCTCCCCGCGGAAGGCGCCGAGGGCGACGGGCACGCGGACGACGACGCGATCGCCGTCATCGGGCTCGCCGGGCGGTACCCGCAGGCACCCGACCTGGACACCTTCTGGCGGAACCTCGCCGACGGCCGCGACTCCGTCACCGAGGTCCCCGCGAGCCGCTGGGACCACGACGCCTACTACGACCCCGACGAGGGCCGCGAAGGCCGGACGTACGGCCGATGGGGCGGCTTCCTCGACGGCGTCGACCGCTTCGACCGGGCGTTCTTCGGCATCTCCCGGCGCGACGCCGAGCGGATGGACCCCCAGGAGCGGCTGTTCCTCCAGACCTGCTGGCACGCGCTGGAGGATGCCGGCTACCCGCCGGGCGCCCTGAACGGCGAGAGCGTCGGCGTGTTCGCCGGCGTCATGTGGAACCACTACCAGCTGGTCGAGGGCGGCGAAGGGGACGTCGCGCCGCTGGCCATGCACGCCTCCATCGCCAACCGCGTCTCCTACACCTTCGACCTCGTCGGCCCGAGCATGGCCCTGGACACCTCCTGCTCCTCCTCGCTCACCGCCGCGCACATGGCAGTGGAGAGCCTGCGGCGCGGCGAGTGCACGCTCGCTCTGGCCGGTGGGGTCAACGTCAGCGTGCACCCGCAGAAGTACCTGCAGCTCGCCCAGGGACGGTTCCTGTCCCCGGACGGCCGGTGCCGCGCGTTCGGCAAGGACGCCGGCGGCTACGTGCCCGGTGAGGGCGTCGGCGCCGTCCTGCTCAAGCCGCTGGCCGCGGCCCGCCGGGACGGGGACCACATCTACGGCGTGATCCGCGCCTCCGCCGTGAACCACACCGGCAGGACCAGCGGCGCCACCGTGCCCAGCCCCACGTCCCAGGCCGCGCTCATCGGCATGGCCGTGCGGCGGTCCGGCTGGGACCCGGCGACCATCGGGTACATCGAGGCCCACGGCACCGGCACCTCGCTCGGTGACCCCATCGAGGTGGAGGGCCTGCGCAAGGCCTTCGCCGGCGCCGGGTCCGCCTGCGCCCTCGGCTCGGTCAAGTCCAACATCGGCCACCTGGAGGGTGCGGCGGGCATCGCCGGGCTGACCAAGGTGCTGCTCCAGATGAAGCACGGACGGCTCGTGCCGTCCCTGCACACCGAGGAGCTGAACCCGCGGATCGACTTCTCGCGGACGCCGTTCCACGTCCAGCGCGAGCTCACCGCCTGGCCGCGTCCTGACGGGGCGCCGCGGCGCGCCGGGGTCAGCGCCTTCGGCGCCGGCGGTGCGAACGCGCATCTCCTGCTGGAGGAGCACGACCAGGTCCCTGCGGGCGTTCGGCCGAGCGGGCCGTGCCTGTTCGTGCTGTCCGCGCGTAGTGAGGAGGCGCTGAGGGAGTACGCGCGGGCGTACGTCGCGTTCCTGGACTCCGGCGGGCATGAGGTGGCGGGGTCCACCGACGCCGTCGAGCGGGTCGCGGCACTGCTGGGCATCCCCGAGGACCAGATCGACACGGGGGAGACCCTCGGTGACCTCGGTCTGGACGCCGCCGGCCTGCTCCGCCTGACCGGCCGCCCCGGGCTCACGCTGGACAGCACCGTGGACGACCTGGCCGCCCTGGAATCCGATGAGGATTCCGGGACGTCCCCCGGCATCCCTCTCGCCGACCTCGCCTACACGTCGCAGGTCGGCCGGACCGCCCTCCCCGTCCGCCTGGCTCTGGTCGTCGCGGACACGACCACCCTGCGGTCCCGGCTCACGGCGTTCGCCCACGGCGACGACCTGGGTGGGGACGGCTACACCGGCACGGCCGGTGACACCGCGCCCGAGGACGGCCCCGGAGCCGAGGAGTGCGTCCGGCTGTTCCGCGAGGGCCGGCTGGCGGACCTCGCCGCCCACTGGACGTCAGGTGGGCGGATCCCCTGGCAGGAGTGCTACCCGCGCACCACCGGGGACCGCCCCCGCCGGGTGTCCCTGCCCACCTACCCGTTCCAGGAGGAGCGCTGCTGGATCGGCGGCTGGCGCGGCACCGGTCGCGGCGCGGACGCGCCGCTGGTGACCACCGTGCCCAAGGACGCGCGCACGGACGCCGGGCGCGTGGCGAGCGGTCGTTCGGCGACCGGAGATGTGGAGAACGGACACGTGGACAACGGACTTGGCGCCACTGGACATGGGGACGCGGGGCATGTGAACACGGGGCGCACGCAGCCCGAGGCCGTGGGTCCCACCTCTGTTGACCCTACCCCCGTGGACCTTGCCCCCGTGGGTTCCGCCTCCGTGGGTTCCGCCTCCGTGGGTTCCGCCTCCGTGGGTTCCGCCCCCGTGAGCCCCGCCCCCGTGAGCCCCGCTTCTGTGGGTTCCGCCTCCGTTGACTCCGCTCCCGTGGGTAACGGGCGTGTGCGGCCCGAGCCTGTGGGCCCTGCGTCGGCGGACCCTGTCTCCGGGGACATCGCTCCGGAGGACGAGATCGCGTTCGCGCGGCCGCAGGAGCATGAGGATCTGCGGTTCGTCGTCCGGGACGGCGTGGCGCTGGTGACGATGAACTCCGGGCCGAACATGTTCACCGACGCGCTGGTGGACGGTCTGCGGGACGCCTTCGCGCAGGTCGCCGGGCGGGACGACGTGAAGGTGGTCGTCGTCACCGGGGCCGGCAAGGTGTTCAGCATGGGAGGCACTCCCGAGGCGCTGCGCACCCTCTCCGAGGGGCAGGGCCGCTTCACCGACGTGCCGTTCCTCTACGAAGGCATGCTGAAGTGCGACCGTCCCGTGATCGCCGCGATCCAGGGGCACGCGTCGGGCGGCGGGCTGGCGTACGGCCTGCACGCGGACGTCGTGCTGATGGCCCGGGAGGGCGTGTACAGCGCCAACTTCATGAAGTTCGGCTTCACTCCCGGGATGGGCGCGACGTACGTCCTGGAGGAACGGTTCGGACGGTCCCTGGCGCACGAGATGCTGTTCACCGCTCGCTCGGTCAGCGGCGAGGAGCTGGAACGGCGCGGGGCCAACGTCACCATCCTCCCCCAGAACGACGTGCTGAAGGTCGCCCTCCGCCACGCACGTTCCATCGCGGCCCTTCCGCTCCCCGCGCTGCGCGCGTTGAAGACCGAACTCGCCGGCCGGATCCTCGGCCCCCTCACCGACGTCATCGCCCGCGAGGTCGACCTCCACGAACGCGTCCTCGGCCAGGAGTCCGCCTCCCTGGTGGAATCCCACTTCAACAAAATCAACACCTACCGAGCCCAGCCCACCCTTGCTCCCACACCCACACCTTCGTCAACTCCTACTCCGGTCTCCGCCCCGGCTCCGGCTGCGGCCTCGGCTCCGGCTGCGGCCTCGGCTCCGGCTGCGGCTCCGGCTCCGGCTGCAGCCTCGGCTCCGGCTTCAGCTTCCGTTTCAGTTCCGGCTTCGGCCTCGGCTCCGGCTTCGGCTTCGGCCTCGGCTCCGGCTGCGGCCTCGGCTGCGGCCTCGGCCTCGGCTCCTGCCCTCGCATCCCCTCCTGCTCAGCCGTCGCTGGATGCCGCCGAAGTGCGAGAGGTCGTCATGTCGACCCTCACCTCGCACCTTTATCTGGAGCCGGACGAGATCGACGACACCCAGAGCTTCAGCGAGATGGGCCTGGACTCGATCGGTGCCGTGGAGATCGTCCGCGACCTGAACCGCCGCTACGAACTCGACCTGGACTCGGTGGCCGTCTACGACCACCCGACCATCCCCGCCCTCGTCGACTTCGTCCTCACCACAGCCGCCGACCAGGACGTCTCCGTGGGCAGCCCCGAGGCAGTCACCCCTGCCGCCGAGAACGCGACGACGGCCGCCACCCAGGCGCCCTCCCAGCCCGAGCCCTCCGCGATGGCCCGCGGTGGCGTCGCGCACGAGTACGGACCTCGCCCCTCCGGCGCCGGGTCGGCGGGACGCGGGGCGGCGAACTCGGCGCCGTCCTACGGCGAAGAGCCGACCGCTGGAGTTGTGACGGAGGCGGGGGATTCGTACCCGCGTGCGGCGGCGGAGGGCGGGGTCGTGACCGAGTCGGGGCAGATCCGGCTTGGGTCCGTGGGTGGTACCGCGGCAGCCCCGTCCACGGCCGAGAACGTGACAACGGCCGCCGTTCAGCCGCCGTCTCGGCCTGAGCCCTCGGTGGCGTCGGCCGGTTCGGCGCCGTATGGCGGCGCCGACTTCGCCGCCCCGCGTCCCGCCGACCCGGCGCCGGAAGGGCGGGGCCCGTATCCGCGCGTGACGGGGGAGGCCGCCGGCGTTGTGCCCGAGCCGGGGCGCGCGCATTCGCGTGCGGCGGCGGAGCCCGCTGGTGTCGTGACTGAGTCGGGGCTCTCGCACTCGCATGCGTTGACGGAGCCCGCTGGTGTCGTGGCTGAGTCGGGGCAGATCCGCCTCGGCTCCGTAGGAGGCTCCCCGGCAGTCTCCCCTGCGGCTGAGGATGTGACAACGGCCGCCGTTCAGCCGCCGTCTCGGCCTGAGCCCTCGGTGGCGTCGGCCGGTTCGGCGCCGTATGGCGGCGCCGAGTTCGCCGCTCCGCGTCCCGCCGACCCGGCGCCGGAAGGGCGGGGCCCGTATCCGCGCGCGAAGTCGACGGCCGCCGGCGTCGAGGCCGAGGCGGGGCGTTCGTACCCGCGTGCGGCGACGGCCGCCGGCGTCGAGGCCGAGGCGGGAGATTCGTACCCGCGTGCGGTGGCGGCGGGCGGTGTCGTGGCCGAGGCGGGGCGTTTGTATCCCCGTGCGACGTTCTCGGGTGCGTCACCTGCGGCTGCACCCGTTGGGGCGCTTGCCGGTGCGGGGGCTGGTGGCGGGAAGGTGGGGGATTCGGGGGCGGTTGAGGTTGCGGTTATTGGGGTGGCGGGGCGGTTTCCGGATGCGCCTGATCTTGTGAGGTTTTGGGAGAACCTTGCGGAGGGGCGGTGCAGTGTTCGGGAGGTGCCGGGGGAGCGGTTCGACATCTCTGCTGTTTATGACGCGGATCGGAGGGCTTCGGGGAAGACGTACAGCAAGTGGGCGGCGATGTTGGCCGATGTGGACGCGTTCGACGCGGGGTTCTTCAATGTGTCGCCGCTTGAGGCGGAGGCGATGGATCCGCAGCAGCGGTTGTTCCTGCAAGAGGCCTGGCACGCGCTGGAGGATGCGGGGTACGCGGGGCGGAACGGTGTGCGGCGGCCGTGGGGGACCTTCGTCGGGTGTGCGGCGGGGGACTACGCGCGGCTGCTGGCGGCGGCGGGGGAGGGGCACAGCGGGCATGCGTTCCTTGGGAACGTGTCGTCGGTGCTTCCGGCGAGGATCGCCTATCTGCTGAATTTCAGCGGGCCGACGATGGCCGTGGACACGGCGTGTTCGTCGTCGCTGGTCGCGGTGCACCTGGCGTGCGAGAGCATCCGGCGCGGTGAGTGTGAGGCGGCCATCGCGGGTGGGGTGGCCGTGATGACGACGGCGCAGATGCACATCTGGTGCAGCAGCGCGGGCATGCTCTCGCCCAGTGGTACGTGCGCCCCCTTCGACGCGTCCGCGGACGGCATCGTGCTCGGGGAGGGCGTCGGCGCGGTGGTGCTCAAGCGGCTCGACCGGGCGCTGGCGGACGGCGACGACGTGCGTGCCGTCATCCGGGGGAGCGGCACCAACGGGGACGGGGCGTCGAACGGCATCACCGCACCCAGCGCGGCCTCCCAGGCGGAACTGCTGACCGAGGTGCATCGGCGGGCGGGCGTCCGGCCCGAGGACATCGACTACGTGGAGGCGCACGGCACGGGCACGGCCCTCGGGGACCCCATCGAGGCCAAGGCGCTGACGCAGGTCTTCGGTGACGGCGGAGGCGCGGGGCGCGTCCAGGGGCTCGGCTCGCTGAAGGCCAACATCGGGCACACGACGACCGCGGCCGGGATCGGCGGGCTGGTGAAGGTCCTGCTGGCCCTCGGCCACCGGCAGCTGCCGCCGTCCCCCAACTACACGACGGCCAACCCGAAGATCGACTTCGGCGAGATGCCCCTCAAGGTCGTCACCGAGCTGTCCGACTGGCTCCCCGGCCCTTCGGGTCGCCGCACGGCCGCGGTCAGCAGCTTCGGCTTCAGCGGCACCAACTGCCACGTGGTGGTGTCCGAGCCGGAGGACGAGCCTTCGTCCCCCGCCACCGGGCACGACGCGGCCGAGGTCGTGGTGCCGGTGTCGGCACGCGGCGAGCAGGCCCTGACCCGGCGGCTGCGCGAGCTGGCCGACCACCTCGCCGCCCACCCCGAGCTCGACGTCCGGGACGTCGCGTACACGCTCGCCGTGGGCCGCTCCCACCTGCCCACCCGGCTGGCCGTGGTCGCACACGACCTCCCCGGCCTGGTGACCGCCCTCCGCGACGCCGATCCGTCCGGTGCGCGGGAGGACGAGCCGGCCGACTCCCCCGCCGGCGAGACCGCCCGGCGCTACGGAGCCGGAGAGGACGTGGACTGGGAGGCGCTGTATCAGGACCGCCCCGGACGGCGTGTCCCGCTGCCCACCTACCCCTTCTCCCAGGATCGGTACTGGGTCGACACGACGCCGCGGGAGCGGACGGTCTCCGGCGAGCCTGCCGCGACCGGGAAGCGGACCGGATCCGGCGAGCCCGCCGCGACCGGGCAGGGTGCGGGGGACCCGGGTGCGAAGGCGGAAGTGGCGTCGCCCGATCGGATCGATCCGGGTGACTGGATCGTGGCCGATCACCGCATCATGGGGACTCCGGTGCTGCCGGGGGTGGCCTGTCTGGTGATGGCCGCGGAGAGGTCCGGGCTTTCGCTGCCGCTTCGGTTCACGAACGTGCGCTGGGTGCGGCCGTTCGAGGTCGCGGAGCCTCGGGTGGCGAGGTTCTCGTTCACCGAGGAGAGCGGGCGGACGCGGTTCACGCTGGACGACGAGAGCTCCGGCGCCTGTGCCAAGGGAACCGTGGCGCGTGGCTCCGAGGGTGGGGACGTGGAGCCGCTGGATCTGGAGGCCATCGCGGAACGGTGCCCGGGGCAACGGTCCGCCGAGGAGCTTTACGTGGCCTTCGAGGAGGCGGGGCTGCACTACGGGCCGGCCTTCCAGGTGCTGCGGGAGCTTCACGTGGGCCGGGACGAGGCGCTGGCCGTTCTCTCCGAGGTGCCGCGGCGCCGGGGAGCGGACGGGTCGCTTCAGCCCGCGCTCCTCGACGGGGCGTTGCAGGCGATCGCGGCCCTGCGGCCGGAGGACGCCTCGGCGCCTGCCGTCCCCTTCGCGGTGGAGTCCGTGGACGTCATACGGCCGACGGCCGGGCCCGCCCGCGCCCATGTCCGCAGGGACGGCGAGGACAGGTACTCCGTCTGGCTGGCCGATGAGCGGGGACGGGTCTGCGTCCGGTTCACCGGTGTGACGTTGCGTACGCGGCGGGAACCTCAGATGATCTTCGTGCCGGTCTGGCGGGAGGCCGAGCAGCTCACCGAGCCGCCCGCGGGCGGACGGGCCCTCGTGCTGCACACCTCCGCCGACGAGCCGCTCGCGCGGGCCGTGCTCGCGCTGCACGAGGACGGCCGGACGGAACCGCTGACGGAGACCCCGCCGGACCTGTCGGGCACGCCCTTCGACACGATCTATGTGCTGGCGCGGACCGCGGACCCGGAGTCGGCCCCCGAGGACGACCCCAGCACGCTCGCGGTCTTCCGCCTGGTCAAGAGCCTCATCGAGGCCGGCTACGGCGGGCGTCCGCTCACCCTGAAGGTCGTCGTCGCGGGAGCCGTGCCGGTGGACGAGGACGACGCTGTCATCCCGCACGCCGCCGGCCTGATCGGACTCACCCGGACCGCTGGGGCCGAGTACCTGCGCTGGAACGCCGGCTGCGTGGACGTCGGTTCCGCGCCGCCGCAGGCCGAGGAACTGGCTCGCCGCCTGCGGGCCGAAGACTGCGCGGAGCCGCTGGTCGCGCTGCGCGAGCACAGGCTCGTCCGGGTCCTGGAGCCGCATCGCGGGACCGGGACTCCGGGACCGGCGGACGGTGACGCGGCCGGCCGTCCCGGCGCGGGCTCCGGCATGGCGCCGTTCCGGGATGAAGGCGTGTACCTGATCGTCGGCGGCACCGGAGGAATCGGGCAGGTGCTCGGCGGGCACCTCGCGCGGACGGTGCGTGCGCGGCTGGCGCTGGTCGGGCGCGGCCCGGCCACGGAGGCCGTGGCGCGGCAGATCGCCGAGATCGAATCCCTCGGCGGGCAGGCCGTCTACCTGCGGGCGGACGTGTCCGACCCGAGCGCCGTCCGGCAGGCGGTCGCCGCGACGGCCGAGCGGTTCGGGCCGTTGAACGGGGCGTTCCACGCGGCCCTGGTGCTGCGTGACATGACCCTCGCGGACATGGACGAGACCGCCTTCTCCGAGGTGCTCGCCGCCAAGGTCGCCGGCTCCTCGGCGTTCGCCGACGCCCTGCGCGACCAGCCGCTCGACTTCCTCGCCTTCTTCTCCTCCGCCGCCTCGTTCGTGGATGCCGGCGGCCAGGCCAACTACGCCGCCGCCAGCACGTTCGAGGACTCCCACGCCCTGCGGCTGGCCCGCGAGGGCCACCCGGTGAGCGTGGTCAACTGGGGCTTCTGGGGCAGCGTCGGCGCCGTCGCCCGAGGCGGCTACGCCGACCGTTTCACCGCGCTCGGCATCGGCTCGATCGAACCCCAGGAGGGCCTGGAGTCACTGTCCCGGGTGCTCCGGGAGGGCCTGCCGCAGGCGGTCGTCGTCAAGGGCACCCCGTCCGGGCTCGCGCGGATGGGCGTGCGATCCGGCGGCGACCCGCAGGCCGGGCACGCCACAGGCGCCGAGCAGGATGGACGCGCCAAGCAGGATGGACGCGCCGACCAGGGCGGACGCGCCGACCAGGGTGAGCGCGCCGAGCTGGCGCGGGCGCGGGAGGCGTTCGCCGCGCTGGACGAGCTGGCCCAGAGCCTGTCGTTCCAGGCGCTCAGTTCGGCGTTCCCCGCGCCGGGGGAGCGAGTGCCGGTGGCCGATGTGCGTCGTGAGCTGGGGGTTCGCGAGGAGCGGAGCCGCCTCTTCGACGCGGTGCTGCACATGCTCGCCGCTTCGGGACAGGTGCGGCTGGAGGACGGCACGCTCACGGTCCCGCAGGACGGTGAAGCGCCGGTCCGGTCGCCGAAGGACGTGCTCGACCGGTTCCCCGACATGGCGCCGCACGTGCGGTTGCTCACCACCTGTGTGGACGCGCTCGCCGGCGTCCTGTCGGGTGCCCGTGACCCGATGGAGGTGCTGTTCCCGGGTGGCCGGGTGGACATGGTGGAGCAGGTGTACCGGGGCCAGTCGGCCTCCGACTACTTCAACCGGCTGCTGGCCGGTGAGGCGGCCGAGGCGGTGCGGCGGGCGTCCGGGGAGAGCGGGCGCACGGTGCGGCTTCTGGAGGTCGGCGCCGGGACCGGGGCCGCCACGGCGTTCGTGCTGCCGGCCGTCGCGGAGACGGGGGTGCCGGTCGAGTACGTCTACACCGACATCTCGCCCGCGTTCCTGCGGCACGGCGAGGACACGTTCGGGGAGCGGTATCCCTTCGTCTCGTACGCCATGTTCGACGTGGAGCGCGACCCGGCCGAGCAGGGATTCCAGGCCGGAGGCCACGACGTCGTCCTCGCCACGAACGTCCTGCACGCGACCGCCGACATCGAGCGGACCCTGCGCAACGCGGGCGGCCTGCTGCGGCCCGGCGGGGTCCTGCTGGTCAACGAGGTCACCCGGGCGGCGGACTTCCTCACCCTGACCTTCGGCCTGACGTCGGGCTGGTGGAGGTTCGCCGACTCCGAGCGGCGGCTCCCGCACGCCCCGCTGCTCGGCGCCACCCAGTGGCACGACGCGCTGCGGTCCGCCGGGCTCACCCCGGCCCGCACCCGAGGGATCCCCGGCACGCCGGTCGAGGAGCTCGACCAGTGCGTCCTGGTGGGGGCACGGCAGGCCGCGTCCGGCTCACCGGCCAAGCCCACCACGCCGGACAAGCTGGACAAGCCCGTGCGCGCCTACATCAAGCAGGTGTTCGCCGAGGTGCTCAAATATCCGGACGCCGACTTCGGCGAGCGCCTGACCTTCGACAACTTCGGGATCGACTCCCTGGTCACCCAGAACATCATCCAGCGGCTGGAGCAGGACCTCGGCAGCCTGCCCGCCACCCTGCTCTTCGAGAACCTCACGATCGACGAACTGGCCGACCACCTCGTGGAGGAGTACGAGGACCGGCTCCGTCCCCTGCTCCAGCCGAAGGCCCAGCCCGCCGAGCCGGAGGCCCCCGAGCCCGAAATCGCCGCACCCCCGGCGCCGTGGAAGGAACAGGCCGCCGAGCCGTCGCCCGCGCGACAGCCCCACGGAACCAACGACCGCACCGCCGAGAGCACAGCCCTCGACATCGCCGTCGTAGCGGTCACCGGCCGCTACCCGCGCTCGCCCGACCTCGACACCTTCTGGCGCAACCTCGCCCAGGGAACCAACTGCATCACCGAGGTGCCCGAGGACCGGTTCCCCCTGAACGGCCTCTTCGACCCCAAGCGGGGCCGCAAGAACCGCACCTACAGCCGCTGGGGCGGATTCATCGAGGACGTCGACCGGTTCGACCCCGCCTTCTTCGGCATCCTCCCGAGGGACGCCGAGGCCATCGACCCCCAGGAGCGGCTCTTCCTGGAGACCGCCTGGACCCTGCTGGAGGACGCCGGGTACCTGAGCGAGCACACCCGCGAGCCGAGCACCGGGGTGTTCGTCGGCACGATGTACGGCAGCTACGGGCGGATGGCCGCCGCCGAGGGCTGGCCGGAGGGCAGGTTCGCCGGGGCGCACTCGGCGTACTGGTCGATCGCCAACAGGGTGTCGTACGTCCTGGACCTGCGCGGGCCGAGCTTCGCGGTGGACTCGGCGTGCTCGTCCTCGCTGACCGCGATCCAGCTGGCCTGCGAGAGCCTGCGGCGCGGCGAGTGCGCGATGGCGATCGCGGGCGGGGTGAACCTCATCCTGCACCCGGCCCACCACGTCGCGCTCTGCTCGATGAACATGCTGTCCGGCGGCGACGAGTGCAAGGTGTTCGACGAGGCCGCCGACGGGTTCGTGCCGGGTGAGGGCGTCGGCGCCGTCCTGCTCAAGCCGCTGGCCCAGGCCGTGGCGGACGGGGACGACATCCACGCCGTCATCAAGGGCGCCTTCGCCAACGCCGGCGGCAAGACGGCCGGGTACACGGTGCCGAACCCGGGCTCCCAGGCCGAGCTGGTCGCCCAGGCGATCAGGCGGTCGGGTGTCGACCCGGCGACGATCTCGTACGTCGAGGCGCACGGCACCGGCACCGCGCTGGGCGACCCCATCGAGATCGCCAGCCTGACCAAGGCGTTCCGCGGCAAGGCCCCCGAGCGGTGCGCGGTGGGCTCGGTCAAGGCCAACATCGGCCACCTGGAGGGCGCCGCGGGCATCGCCGGGCTGACCAAGGTCCTGCTGCAGATGCGGCACGGGCGGGTGGCGCCGTGCGCGAACCTCGAGACCCGCAACCCCAAGATCGACTTCGCCGGGTCGCCGTTCTACCCGCCGACGGAGCTCGCCGAGTGGCCGCGCCCGGTGGCCGAGGTCGACGGCGTCCGGCGCACCGTCCCGCGCCGGGCGGGCGTGAGCTCCTTCGGGGCGGGCGGCGCCAACGTGCACATCGTTGTGGAGGAGTACATGCCGTCCGACGAGACCGAACCCGGCGCCACCGAAGCCGGGGAGCAGCTCGTGCTGCTGTCGGCCCGCACCGGCGACCAGCTGAGGACCCTGGCCGGACGGGTCGCGGACCTGGCGGCGAAGCAGGACGGCGAGGCGCCGTCGCTGCGCGCCCTGGCGTACACGACCCAGGTGGGCCGCGCCGAGCTGCCCGAACGCCTCGCGGCCCGCGCGTCCGGCCTCGGCGAGCTGGCGAGCCGCCTGCGCGACTTCGCGAACACCGGCAAGGCGGACGGCGTCACGTCGGGCACGGCAGGCACCGGCGACCAGGACCTGTTCGGTGACGGCGACGGCGCGGCGTTCGTCGCCACCCTGGCCGAGCGCCGCCAGACGGCCAAGCTCGGCCGCCTCTGGGTGACCGGCGTCCCCGTCGACTGGCGGCGACTGTGGCCGTCCCCGACGCCTCACCGGGTGACCATGCCCGAGTACCCCTTCGACCGCCGCCGGTACTGGCTGCCCGGAACCTCCGGACCGGCCGCCGAGCCGGCCCCGGCACAGGTCGCCGAGCAGCCCCAGGACCAGGTCTCCGAGCGAACCCCGGAGCGGGTCTCCGAGCGAACCCCGGAGCAGGTGTCCGAGCAGCCCCCGGCACAGGTCTCCGGACCCTCCCGCGACCAGGCCGGAGCACTCGAACCCGCGGCCGTGGACGAGCACGCCGACGCCCGCTGCACGTACCTGCGGCCCGTCTGGGCACCCGCCCCGGCGGCGGAGCCGGGCCCGATGCCCCGCACGGTCCTGATCCTCGCGGACGACGAGCAGGCCGGCGCCGGGCTGGCGGAGAAGCTGGCCGGAGACGGGGCGCGCTGCGTGCGCATCACCCCCGGCAGCGCGTACGCCAGGCACGGCGACGACGCCTACACCCTGGACCTCGGCGAGCCCGAGGACGTCAGGAGGCTGGCGGCCGAGCTCGCGGAGCGCGACGCGCTCCCCGGGGCCCTGGTGCAGATGTTGTCCGGCCCGTTCCCCGGCCCGGACCAGGAAGCGCTGAAGGCGGAGCTCGACCGCAGCTTCTTCCCCCTGCTCTGGACGGCGACCGCCGTCCTCGCCACCCCGGGCGGGCCGCTGCGCGCGGTCGTCGCCCACACGCGGGACGCCGAACATGACCGGCCGCACCACGCGGCGCTCGCGGCGGTGCTGCGGACGCTCGCGCTGGAGCACAGCCGCTTCAGCGGCGCCACCGTGGCGATCCCGGGCACCCTTCAGGACGGCTTCGAGCAGATCGCGGCCGAGCTTCGCGCCGCGGACGCCGAGGCCGCGCCGGAGGACCAGGTCACCGAGCTGCGGTACCGCGACGGGACCCGGTGGCGCAAGGCCCTCGCGCCGTACCAGCCGGGCCCGGCCGGGTTGCGGCTGCGGCGCGGCGGGACGTACCTGATCACCGGCGGCGCCGGTGCCATCGGCCTGGCCTTCGCCGGATACCTGGCCTCCAACGGCCCGGTGAACGTCGTCCTGACCGGACGCTCGCCGCTGGACGACGACACCAGGACCCGGGTGGAGGCACTGCCCGCCACCTACGTCCAGGCCGACGTCCGCGACCCCGCGGACCTCGCCCGCCTGGTCGAGGACACCCGGCGGCGGCACGGCCCGATCAACGGCGTCCTCCACGCGGCCGGGGTCCACCGGGACGCCAGGGCCGTGCGCAAGGAGCGCGCGGACGCCGAGGACGTCCTCGGGCCCAAGGTGCTCGGCACCGTGCTGCTCGACGAGGCCCTGCGCGAGGAGCCGCTGGACTTCATGGCGCTGTTCTCCTCGGTCGCCGCCGAGACCGGCAACCTGGGCCAGGTCGACTACACCTACGCCAACGCCTTCCTCAACCGCTACGCCGAACTGCGCGAGTCGCTCGGACGGGGCAGGACGGTCTCCATCTGCTGGCCCCTGTGGGAAGAGGGCGGCATGACCGTGGACGACGTCACCCGCCGAATGTTCGAGCGCCGCTGGGGCAGCGTGCCTATGCAGACGCGAGCCGGGCTCACCGCGTTCGCGAGAGGAGTGGCCGGGACAGAGGCATGCCTGGTCGTCGTGGAGGGCGCCGGAGAGACGACGCGAACGCCGGAGAAGGAGACACCGCACGTGGACACGACCGCGAACAGGCAGACCGGCGACATCGACCACGACGAGGCGGTCCGCGCCGGCCTGCGGCGGGTGGCCGCCGGGTTCCTGCTGGTGGACGAGGACGACGTCGACCTCGACGCCGACCTGACCGACAGCGGCTTCGACTCCATCTCGATCGCGGAGCTGGTCGACAAGGTCAACGCGATGTACGGGCTCGACCTGCTCCCCACCGTCCTCTTCGAGGCCTCCAATCTATCGGCCTTCTGCGACCACCTGGTGGAGAACCACCCCGCCGAGATCGAGGCCGCCCACCGCGCGGCCACGCCGGTCGGGCCTCGTGCCGGCGACACGAACAAGCCCGGCGACGCGCGCGAACCCCGGGCCGGCGAGGAGACCGGACTCCGCGCCGACGACGCGGACGAGCCGCGAGCCGACGACACCGCGGGAAGCTCGGAGAAGACCCCCGCCGACGGCATCGCGATCATCGGCATGGCGGGGACGCTGCCCGGTTCGACCGATCTGGAGGACTTCTGGCGGCATCTGGCCGCCGGCGACGACCTGGTCCGCCCGGTGCCCGAGGACCGGGCCGAGCTGCGGGAGAACCCCGGAACCGCGGATGTCCGAGCGGGCTTCCTGGACGACGTGCGGTCCTTCGACGCCGCGCTGTTCGGGATCTCCCCCAAGGAGGCCGCGACCATGGACCCGCAGCAGCGGCTGTTCCTGCAGACCGTCTGGCGCACGATCGAGGACGCCGGATACCGGCCCTCCGACCTCGCGGGCACGGCCACCGGCCTGTTCGCGGGCGTCTCCGCCTGCGACTACGACGACCTGCTCAGGGAGCACGACGTCCCGGTGGAGGCGCACACGGCCAGCGGCGTCGCCAGCTGCATCCTCGCCAACAGGGTCTCCCACGTCCTGGACCTGCGGGGCCCGAGCGAGGCGATCGACACCGCGTGCTCCAGCTCCCTGGTCGCGCTGCACCGCGCCGTGCGGGCCATCGAGGGCGGCGAGTGCGCGACCGCGATCGCCGGAGGGGTCAACCTGACCCTGAGCCCCGGCCTGTACATCGCGTTCACCGAGTCCGGCATGCTCAGCGGCGACGGCGCCTGCAAGACCTTCGACGAGCGCGCGGACGGTTACGCGCGCGGCGAGGGCTGCGGCGCGGTGCTCCTCAAGCCCCTGGCGGCGGCGCTGGCCGACGGCGACCACGTGCTCGCCGTTATCAAGGGCAGCGCGGTCAACCACGGCGGCCGGGGCACCTCGCTCACCGCGCCGAACCCCGAGGCGCAGGCCGACGTCCTCGTCCGGGCGTACCGGAAGGCCGGGGTCGACCCCGGCACCGTCAGCTACATCGAGGCCCACGGCACCGGAACCCGCCTCGGCGACCCCATCGAGATCGAGGGGATGAAGAAGGCGTTCGACCGGCTGTACGCCGAGTGGGACCGTCCCGCGCCGGGCGAGCCGCACGTGGCCGTCGCCTCGGTGAAGACCAACATCGGCCACCTGGAGGCGGCGGCGGGCATCGCCGGGCTGCTCAAGGTGCTGCTGTGCATGAGGCACGGCGAGCTGCCCCCGACCATCCACTTCGACCGCCCCAACCCCTACCTGCGGCTGGACGGCACCCCCTTCTACATCAACGACCGGCACCGGCCGTGGGACGGCGTCCCCGACGCCTCCGGCCGCCCGGTGCGGCGGGCCGGGCTGAGCTCCTTCGGCTTCGGCGGGACGAACGCGCATGTCGTTCTGGAAGCCTACGAATCCCCCGAGCCCACGCCGGCCGGTGGCGGCCCGCGCCTCCTGGTGCTGTCCGCGCGCACCCCGGACGCGCTCGACGAGTACGCCCGGTCGCTCGCCCGCTTCCTGGAGGAGCACCCGGACGCCGGCCTGGACCGCGTGGCGTACACGTCGCAGACGGGCCGGGAACCGATGCCCGAGCGCCTCGCCGTGCCCGCCGAGGACCGTGACGCCGCCATCGCGGCGCTGACCGGCGGCGCCGACGCCCCCGGCGTCCTGCGCGGGACCGCCCCCAGGGCCACCCGGGGGACCGCCCGCCCGGACGCCCCGCCCGCCGGCGCCGGCCTGGCGGAACTCGCCGGCGCCTGGGTGGCGGGCGCCGAGATCCCCTGGCGCGAGCTCTGGCCGGACCCCCGCCCGCGACGCATGTCACTCCCGAGCTTCCCGTTCGAACGGGCCGAGCACTGGTTCACGATCCCGTCCCAGTCCCGGACGGAGGCCCCGGCCGGCGAGCGTCCGGAGGCCCGTGCCGAGAAGCACCCCGAGCCCAGTGCCGAGAAGCACCCCGAGCCCGGTCCCGAGGAGCGTCCCGCCGCCCGGACCGGCAAGCGGACTCTGAAGCGGCCTGACGCCCGGCCCACCGACCGCCCCGAAGCGGGAGGCAGGGGCTCGAAGGTCCGGTTGCGTCCGTCCCGCCCGGAGGCACCCGCCGGGAGCACACCGGCGCGCAAGGACGGTGGGACACGTCCGGCGAAGCTGCGGATGTCCCCGAGCCGCACGACGCGCAAGGCCCCGCTGACCACGCCCGAGGCCGTGGAGGGCGGCGCCTCCCCGGCGTTGACGGCGGAGAAGGCTCCTCCGGCGGCGGGGGTCGAGGAGATGCTGCGTGAGCGGCTCTCCGGAATCCTCGGGACCGACCCGGCGAAGGTCTCCGTGGACACGCCGTTCGCGGAGCTCGGGCTCGACTCGATCTTCCGGATGGAACTGGTCAAGGGCATCAACGCCGCCTTCTCCCTCGACCTGCAGGCCTCGGAACTCTACGAGTACGACACGGTCGAACGGCTGACCTCCGCCGTCGAGGACGCGATGGGCGAACAGCCGCCGACGGCACGAAAGCCCGCCGAGCAGGCACCCGAGGAACAGCCGGCGACCGGGTCGACGGCCACGGAGCCGGCGGCCATCGAGTCGACGACCACCGAGCCGGAGGCCACCGAACCCCCCGTCGTGGAACCCGCGGCCGTCGAGCCCATGGAGCCCGAGGCCGTCGAGGAGGAAGAGCCCGTGATGACCGAGCGCGTGATCACGCCCTCGCAGGCCGCGAAGACCCCGCTCGCGCAGACCCCCGAGCCTCCGTCCTCACAGACCCCTGAGCCCCCGCCCGCGCAGACCCCCGAGCCCCCGGTCGTGCGAACGGACGGCACCACCGAGGAGCGGCTCACGCAGCTGGTGGGCACCGTCGTGGGGCGGGAGCTGGACGCGCGCCGGAGCTTCGCCGACAACGGGCTCACCTCGTTCGAGATGTTGCGTGTGGTGAGCGCGCTGGAGAAGCAGGTCGGGTCGCTGCGCAAGACCCTGCTGTTCGACCAGCCGACCGTGCCGGAGCTGGCCGCGCACCTGGACGCCGAGCACGGCGCGGGCGCCCTCGGGGAAACGGCCGGCACGACGGTGACCGTCACGGACGCCGGGGACGACGACGGGCGGGACGGGGAGCCTCTGGTCGTCGCGAAGCGGCGGGTGGCGGAGCGGCCCGCGCTGACGGAGGTGTTCGCGGCGATCGACCGTGAGCACGCCAAGGAGGGCGGCCTGGCCGGGCGCGACATCGCCCCGTTGGCGTTCCTCGGCGCGGAGCGCGAGGGGTACCTGAACTTCTCCGAGCACGACGGGAACCTGCTGGCCTGGAGCTACGTGGGCTCCGAGGAGTACTTCCCGAAGCTGATCGAGGAGTACGTGGGGCACGCGGAGCAGAACGGGCTCAAGCCGAACTTCCTGTCGATGATCCCCGTCTCCGAGGTGTCGGGCAGGCCGTACACCGCGACGCCGTTCGGCGCGGTGCAGCGCCTGGACGACCTGGCGGCGTTCACCCTCAAGGGCGGCCGGATGGAGCGGCTGCGGTACATGGTGCGCCGGTTCTCCAAGAACGCCGAATGCCGCACGGTGGAACACAAGCCCGGCGAGGACCCGGCGGTCGACCGCGAGGTGGCCGAGCTGGTGGACAAGTGGGGCGCCGGCAAGCAGATGGTGAACCCCTACGTGACGGTGGTCAGGCAGGAGATCGAGGGCGGGTCGCTGGACACGCGCCGCCACCGGGTGTTCCTCACCTACCGGGACGACGTGCTGACCAACGCCGTCATCGTCACCAAGATCCCCTCCGAGAACGCCTACCTGCTGGACGCCGAGTTCTACCCGAAGAAGATGCCGCTCGGCGGCCTGGAGTTCGCGATCACGAAGATCATCGAGACCCTGGTGTCCGAGGGCGTCACGATGTTCAGCTTCGGCGCGAGCTTCGGCGTCCAGATGGAGGAGAACACCGGGAACGCCGCCGAGGACGTCACCGAGGCCCTGAACGAGCTGCGCTCCGTCGGCATTTTCGGCGAGGGCAACTTCCAGTTCAAGAACAAGTTCCGCCCGGTGAACGTCCCCATCTACCTGTGCCAGCCCGCGGGCCCGGAGCGCACCTCGGTGGCCGACGTCATCCTCATGATCGCCGACCCCCACCTGGAGCCCGCCGCCGCGACCACCGGCGAGGCCGGCCCCACGACCGAGGCCGGCCCCACGACCGAGGCCGGCCCCACGACCGAGGCCGGCCCCACGACCGAGGCCGGCCCCACGACCGAGGCCGGCCCCACGACCGAGGCCGGCCCCACGACCGAGGCCGGCCCCACGACCGAGGCCGGCCCCACGACCGAGGCCGGCCCCACGACCGAGGCCGGCCCCACGACCGAGGCCGGCCCCACGACCGAGGCCCGCCCCGCGACCGAGGCCGCCCCAGCGCGCGCGGCGGAGCCCAAGGAGCCCCCGGCGCGTAAGGCCAAGCAGTCCCCGGCCCGTAAGCCGAAGCCAGGCTCCAAGCACGCTCCGGCCCGTGAAGCGAAGCCGGCTCCCAAGGACGGCCCCGCTCGCAAGGCGAAGCAGGCCCCCAAGGACACCCCGGCCCGTGAGGTGAAGCCGGTGTCCACCGCCGGGGACGCCGAGGCGCGGGCGGCGCTGCTCGCGGCCCACGGCCACAACCCCGTCCGCATCCCCGGCGACCAGGTCGAGACCGACCTGATCACCGACTCCTGGGCCGAGCTCGACTCCCCGTACATCCGCCACAGGATGCGCGAGCTCACCGACCGCGCCGCCGGCCGCCGGGACGCCACCGAGCTCCCCGCGATCGACTGGCTCCCGTTCCCGCTGGTCGTGCCCACCGGATCGGGCCGTTCCGCCGAGGCGCTGCTGTGCGCGGCGTGGCGCGGCAAGCGTGGCACGGTGCTGCACAACGGCCTGTTCCCGACCTGGTACCTGAGCCTGGTGGACGCGGGCTTCGACCCGGTCCGCATCCCGGGCACCGAGGAGTCGGGCGAGATCGACACCGAGGCGTTGCGGAGGACGCTGGCCGAGCACAGGAACGTGTCCTTCGTCTGCGTGGAGGTCAGCGACAACGCGGCGGGCGGGCACCCGATCTCGCTCGCGAACCTGCGCGAGGTGAAGACGATCGCCGCCGGTCACGGCGCCCCTCTGGTGATCGACGGCGCGCGCGTCGTGGAGAACGCGGTGTTCGTCGCCGACGAGAACGGCCGCGGTGAGTGGGACGTCGTCGCGGACCTGTTCGGGATCGCCGACCACGCCACCGTGAGCCTGTCCAAGGACTTCGGCCTGACGTCCGGCGGCCTGCTCGCCACCGGGGACGGCGCGGTCGCCGAAGCCGTGCGGGAACGGATCGCGACGCTCGGCAGGGACGTCGGGCTGCACGACCGGAAGGTCATCGCCGCGGCGCTGGACGACGTCGCCGCCGTGTCGGCGCAGGTCCGCACCCGGATGGAGGCCGTCGCGACGCTGTGGCAGGGCCTGGCGGACGGCGGCGTGCCGGTGGTGGCGCCCGCGGGCGGCCACTGCGTGCTGCTGGACGTGGCCCGCATGGAGGCGTTCACCGGTCACGACCACCCGATCATGTCGTGCCTGGCATGGATGTACCGCGAGACGGGCATCCGCGGCGGCCCGCACCTCGGCCGCGAGGGCTGCGTCAGGCTCGCCGTGCCGGTCGGGTTCGGCGTGGTGGAGGCCAAGGACGCGGCGGCGCGCCTGGCGGCGGCGTACCACGAGGCCGGGCCGGACGTGCCGCGGCTGGTCGCGGACGGCGAGCTGCGCGGCGCGGCGGCGGCCCAGGCCGAGTACCGCCCCGCCGACAGCGTGCCCGAGGACGTGCAGCAGGCGCTGCGCGAGCGTCACCGGCCGAAGAACGAGAACCTCGCGGTGCTCCGCGAGCACAACCCGGACGTGGAGGAGCACCTGGTGCGCACCCCCGACGGGGACGTCGAGGTCTTCACCGCGGGCTCGGGCCCGGCCCTGCTGCTCATGCATCCGTTCAACATCGGCGCCGGCGTGTACGCCGAGCAGTTCGCCGCGCTGGCGGACTCCTACCGGCTGATCAGCGTCCACCACCCGGGGGTCGGCCGCACCACCGCCTCGGCGGACATCACCCTGGACGGCATCGCGCGGCTCTGCCACGGCGTGCTCGGCGAGCTCGGCGTGGAGCTCCCGGCGCACGTGGCCGGCTGGTCGTTCGGCGGCCTGACGGCGCTGTCGTTCGCGTTGCGCTACCCGGCGGACACCGCGTCGCTGATCCTCATCTCCAGCTCGCACCGCATCGGCAACCGGGTCGGCGAGATCAACCGCCTCGAAGTGGTCGCGCGGGAGGACTTCGACCACGTCATCGCCGAGAGCGGCTCGGAGCGGCTGCGCGCGGACCGCGAGTCCCTGACGTCGGCGCTGCTGCGCTCGGAGAGCATGGACCCGCAGATCGGCCTGCGCTACCTGGACGTGTTCGCCGACCGGCCCGACCTGCTGGCGAGCCTGCCCGACATCACGGTGCCGACGCTGATCGTCCAGGGCGCGCACGACACGGTCATCCCCCGCAAGACCGCGCATCTGCTGCACGGCGCGATCCCGGACGCCCGGTACGCCGAGATCCCCGACGCCGGGCACTTCCCCGGCCTGACCAGCCCCGGCGCCGTCAACACCGCCATCGCCGAGTTCCTTGGAGGGATGTCATGAGCGTCGCCACGCAGAACAGGAACGACGGGAGCACCGCGAACAGATCGGTGCTGGTGAAACCGGGAATGTGCGGGCACAACTCGCTGTTCGTGGGCAACCTCGGCGACTGGACCTGGGAGACCGTAAGCGAGCTGTGCGACACCAACGCCTTCGACGCGGTCAACGCCGACGGCTCGCCGACCTACCTGTCCTTCTACTACTTCCACATCAGGGCGAGCCGCCAGATGCACGTGGGCGGCCTCACCTTCGGCGACCGCCTGGACGTCGCGTCCCGCCTGTTCGACTTCGGCAGCGAGTCGATCCTCACCCTGCACGAGGTGCGGCCGGAGGGCGCCAGGGCCGGACCCATCGACCCCGACAGCTTCTACCGGTTCGCCGACCCCAGGTGCATCTACGTCGAGAACTACAACCGGTGGATCACCCGGAGCCGTCCGGGCAGCAACGAGGACCTGGTCAAGTCGTCGCCGGTCGGGTTCCGGCACGACCACCTGCCGCGGCTCCCCGACGAGCACTCGCCCCGGCGGGTCTACAACCACGCCAGGAACCGGCTGACGTTCCTGGACGGCCTGCCCGCCGACCGGACGCCGCTTCGCCGCGCCTTCACCGTCGACTACCCGATCGAGCCGTCCCGGGACCTCAACGGCGTCGGGCTGCTGTACTTCGCCACCTACTTCTCGATCATCGACTGGGCGCTGCTGAGGTTCTGGCGGAGCCTCGGCCGGGACACCGCGGCATTCCTCGACCGGGTGGTGCTCGACCACCGGCTCTGCTACCTCGGCAACGCCGACGCCGACTCGGTCCTGCGCATCACGGTGGACGCGTGGGAGAAGACGGGCGAACCGGGTGACGAACTCGTGAACCTGGTGATCCGGGACCGGGACTCGGACCGGACGCTCGCGGTCAGCACCCTGCACGTGCTCTCGACAGGAGGTGCTCATGACGATGCGTGACGACGTGGAGCAGGTGGTGCACCAGCAGATCGCCGAGATCCTGCCCTCGGCCCGGATTTCCGGCCACCTTCACCTGAAGGACCTCGGCGCCGACTCGGTGGACCGCGTGGAGATCCTCCTCGGCGTGCTCGACCGGCTCGGCCTGCGGGCGCCGTTGTCCGACTTCCGCGACGTCCCCAACGTGGACGCGCTGGTCGACGTCCTGGCGGAGCGTGTGTCGTGAACGCGGGCATCGAGGCGCTGAACGTCTACTGCGGGGTCGCGCAGATCCCGGTGCGGACCCTGTTCGAGGGCAGGGGCCTGGACGTGGACCGCATGGGCAACCTGATGATGCGCAACCGCTCGGTCGGCCTGCCGTTCGAGGACCCGGTGACCAACGCGGTGAACGCGGCCAGGCCCGTCGTCGACCGGCTGGACCCGGCGGAGCGGGACCGCATCGAACTGCTGATCACCTCGACCGAGTCGGGCCTGGACTACAGCAAGTCCGTGGCGTCCTACGTGCACGAGTACCTCGGGCTGCCGTCCACCTGCCGGGTGGTGGAGGTCAAGCAGGCGTGCTACGCGGCGACGGCCGCCGTGCAGATGGCGGTGGCCTACGTCGCGTCCGGCATATCGCCGGGCGCCAAGGCGCTGGTGATCGCCACCGACGTGGCGCTGGTCGACGAGCGGGGCCAGTACGCCGAGCCCGCCACGGGCGCGGGGGCCGCCGCCGTCCTGGTGAGCGACGACCCCCGGGTGCTCGCGGTCGACCTCGGCGCCTTCGGCAACCACAGCTACGAGACGATGGACTCGGCCCGGCCCACGCCGACCTTCGACATCGCCGACTCCGACCGCTCGCTGTTCGCCTACCTGGACTGCCTGAGCAACTGCTTCGAGGACTACCGCACCCGGGTCGAGGGCGTCGACTTCGCGACCACCTTCGACTACCTGGCCATGCACACCCCGTTCGCGGGCATGGTCAAGGCCGCGCACCGCAAGCTCATGCGCGAGTTCGCCGGCACGGCCCCGGCGCAGGCCGAGGAGGACTTCACCCGGCGGGTGCTGCCCTCGCTGACCTATCCGAGCGCCGTGGGCAACCTGTGCTCGGGGTCGGTGTACCTGGCCCTGTGCAGCCTCATCGACCACGCGCCGCTGGACGGCGGGGCCCGCGTCGGCCTGTACTCCTACGGCTCCGGCTGCTCCTCGGAGTTCTTCAGCGGCCTGGTCGACCAGGGGTCGAAGCGGGAGCTGGCCGAGATGCGCGTCGGCGACCACCTCGCCGGCCGCTGCGAGCTGGCGTTCGAGGAGTACGCCGCCCTGCTGCCGGAGAACCTGAAGTGCCTGGTCCCCGAGCAGGACAGGCGGATCGACGTCGAGGCGTACGAGGGCATCCTCGACCGGGCGCGGATCGACCGGGACCTTCTGGTCAACACCGGGACCAAGGACTACCACCGAACCTACGAATGGTTGTCATATGAATGAGGACGTCATCTTCGAGGCCGTCAAGCGCAACGTGCTGGAGGTGCTCCCCGACCTGGACCCCTCGCAGGTCGTCATGGGGGGCACGCTGACCGACCTCGGCGCCAACAGCGTCGACCGCGCCGACGTGGTCACCATGACCATGGAGGACCTGGGGCTGACCATCCCCATCGCCGAGTTCCAGGAAGTGCACGACATCGCCTCACTGGTGGCGCTGTTGAAGCGGCACTCGTGAGAGTCGTCGTCACGGGCATGGGTGTGATCTGCTCGATCGCCCAGACCGTGCCCGCGTTCACCCGCGCGCTGCGCGAGGGCCGCTGCGGGATCGAGCCCGTGCCCGACATCGGCGACGGCGGGCCCCGCCTGGCGGCGCTGGTGAAGGACTTCTGCTTCGCCGACGCGGTGAGCGCCCAGCACGCTCTGCCCGAGGAGATGCGCCAGGGCGCGATGCGCGCCGCCAACCGCTCGCCGGAGGCGGCGCAGATGGACCTGGTCGCGGCGATGCAGGCGTTCGCCGACGCGGGGCTGCACCTCAGCTCACCGCCCGCCGACCGGCTCGGCCTGGTCGTCGCGGGAAACAACCTCAGCTCCGGCTACGTCCAGGACCTTTTCCCCAAGTACGAGAACAACCCCGAGTACCTGCCGGCGAGGTTCGCCCTGCACTTCATGGACACCGACCGCGTCGGCACGCTGAGCCAGGTGCTCGGCATCAAGGGCGAGGGGTACACCGTGGGCGGCGCCTCGGCCAGCGGCAACGTGGGCATCGTCAACGGCAGCCGTCTCGTGGAGACCGGCGCCGTGGACGTCTGCCTGGTCGTCGGCGCCACCACCGACCTGTCGCCGATGGAGAAGCGGGGCCTGGCGACGCTCGGCGCCGTGGCGGCCGCGGGCACCGACGAGCCCGAACTGGCCCGGTGCCGCCCCTTCGACGTGCGGCACGAAGGCTTCGTACCCGGCCAGGGCTCGGCCTGCGTCGTGCTGGAGAGCGAGCGATCCGCGCGGGCGAGGGGCGCGGACGTGCTCGCCGAACTGGCCGGGTACGACCTCAAACTGGACGCCAACAGCCTGCCCGACCCGCACGAGGACGGCGAGGCCAAGGTGATGGCGGGTGCCATGGCCAAGGCCGGCGTGCGGCCCGACCAGATCGACTACGTCAACGCGCACGCCACCGCGACGCCGCTGGGGGACGAGATCGAGGTGCGGGCCCTGCTCCGGGTCTTCGGCGATGACTTCGGCCGGCCGTGGGTGAACGCCACCAAGGGGCTCATCGGCCACTGCATGTGCGCGGCGGGCGTGGTGGAGGCGGTCGCCTCGGTGATCCAGATCCGCGACGGATTCGTCCATCCCAACCTGAACCTGCGGCGGCCGATCGACGACGGCTGCCGTTTCGTCCACGGGGCAGCCGTGCCCGCGGACATCGAGTACGCCCTGTCCAACAGCTTCGGCTTCGGCGGCTTCAACACGAGCATCGTGCTCAAGCGGTCGCCGCATGCGTCCGGGGCTCACGGGTAGGGCGGAAGACCAACGGAAGGAGAGAGATGACCGACAGCAAGGGTACCTACCAGATCACTGGCTGGGACGAGAAGCCATACTCGGAGGAGAAGGGGCAGGCCACGCTCGCCAAGGCCCGCGTCACCAACACCTTCGAAGGTGACATCAAGGGCGAGGGCGTCGCCGAGTACCTCCTCGTCTACCCCAAGGGCGAGGGCGACGCCAGCTTCGTCGGCCTCCAGGAGGTCAACGGCGTCGTCAACGGCCGCAAGGGCTCGTTCGTGCTGGACATCAAAGGCTCGTTCGCGAACGGCCAGGCCAAGGGCGACTGGACGGTGGTCGACGGCTCGGGCAAGGGCGAGCTGGAGGGCCTCAAGGGCACGGGCGGCTTCGTCTCCACCTCGGGCGGCGCGGTCGACCTGCACCTCGGCTGGACCATCCTCTGACCTGATCACACGGGTATGCGGGTACGCGGGGCCGTGCGGCCCCGCGTACCCGCATGTAGGGGTCCGTTCGCCTGGTTGCTCAGTGTTGAGCAGACCCCTCGGCGGCACCGGGTGACGATGGCACCACGACCGTACGAAGGGAATCCTTGACCATGGCTGAGCGCACAGAGGTCATCATCGTCGGTGGCGGACAGAGCGGGCTCGTCGCCGGGTACTTCCTGAAGAAAGCCGGCATCCCGTTCCTCGTCCTCGACGAGGAAGCCCGCGTCGGCGAGGCCTGGCGACGGCGCTGGGACTCGCTGGAGCTGTTCACCATCGCCGAGTACTGCGAGCTGCCCGGCATGCGCTTCCCCGGCAACAAGAACCACTTCCCGGGCAAGGACGAGATGGCCGACTACATCCAGGCCTACGCTCGCGAGTTCGACCTCCCGATCCGGCTCGACACCAAGGTCACCTCCCTGGAGGGGCTCGACGGCGGCGGCTACCGCGTGCGCACCTCCAAGGGCGACTACGAGGCCTCCCAGGTGATCATCGCCACCGGCGCCTACCGGCTGACCAAGACCCCGGAGATGGCCGCGGGGCTCAGCGACGACGTCTTCCAGATCCACACGGGCGACTACCACAACCCGTCCGAGGTCCCCGGCCAGACCGTCGTCGTGGTCGGCGCCGCCAACTCCGGCGCGCAGATCGCCCCCGAGCTCACCCGCACGCACCGCGTGCTGCTGTCCCAGGGCTCGCAC
Organism: Sphaerisporangium aureirubrum; assembly: GCF_042658925.1. Taxonomy (NCBI): domain Bacteria; kingdom Bacillati; phylum Actinomycetota; class Actinomycetes; order Streptosporangiales; family Streptosporangiaceae; genus Sphaerisporangium; species Sphaerisporangium aureirubrum. Next base: position 53,518 of record NZ_JBHSRF010000021.1, on the reverse strand, counting down.
CTGCCCGCGTTCGGCCGCAAGTTCCTCGGCAAGGGCCTGCACTGGTGGGGCGACAAGTTCGGCCTGATCTCCAAGCCGCTCGTCGGCGAGCGCGACCGGCTGCACAAGAAGACCATCCTGGTCGGCCCGAGCCTGAAGAAGATCTCCCGCAAGTACGGCGTCGAGCTGGTCGGCCGCACGATCGCCTGCGAGGGCCGCACCGTCCGCTTCGAGGACGGCCGCTCGGTCGAGACCGACGCCGTCGTGTGGGCCACCGGGTTCCGCTACGACTACTCGTGGGTGCACCTCCCCGTGCTCGACGACGACGGCGCGCCCGTGCAGGAGCGCGGCGTCACCTCGTCCCCGGGCCTGTACGTCCTCGGCATGCAGTGCCAGTACTCCTACGGTTCGGCGCTGGTCTGGTGGGTAAAGGACGACGCGTCCTATCTGGTCGACCGGATCGAGGAGTTCCGCCGCCGCGGCCCCGCACGGCACGCAGCGACGGCGGGGGCACCCGTCCGAGAGGGGTGAACCCGCTATGTCCACGTCCCGGCAAGTGGCACTGCTGCGCGGCATCAACGTCGGCAAGAACAAGCAGGTCCCCATGGCCCCTCTCCGCGAGCTGATCGAGTCGCTCGGCTTCGAGGACGTCAAGACCCACCTGCGCAGCGGCAACGTCGCCTACACCGCGAACACGACCCCCGCCGCGGCGGCCAAGAAGATCGAGGCCGCCCTGGAGAAGGAGATGGGCGTCAAGGCCGCGGTCCTGACCCGGAGCCACGACGACCTGGCCGCCATCGTGAAATCCGATCCCCTTGGCGACGTCGCCAAGAACCCGTCCCTCTACCTGGTGACGTTCCTCTCGGAGAAGCCCAAGACCGGGCCCCTGAAGAACCTGGACCCCGACGAGTTCGCCCCCGAGGCCTTCAAGCACGAGGGCCGGGAGATCTACACCTGGTCCCCCGACGGAGTCCGCAACGCCAAGCTCACCTACCAGTACTGGGAAAAGCTCCTGGGCGTGACCGCCACCGCCCGCAACTGGCGCACCGTGACCAAACTCCTCGACATGACCTCCACCTGACCCCACCCCGCGATCGAACGACCCGTCGAACCGGCGTCGCCGCCTGAGCCGGCGTCCGCCTCCGAAACGGCGCTTTCGGCGTGGTTTGCTCCTTATGCGGAGTACGAAGGCTTTCTAAGATCGGTGCGACGACGTCGTTCCCTTTTGGGAGGCCGCGTGGAGTTCCGGCTGCTCGGTCCGATCGAAGTGTGGCACGAGGGGCGCCGGCTTGCCCTCGGCGGTCCCAAACCGCGTGCGCTGCTGGCGGCGCTGCTGCTGGAGCCCAACCGCGTGGTCCCGGCCGACAGGCTGATCGACCTGCTCTGGGACGACCGGCCACCCGGGTCGGCCCGCGCGCTGGTGCAGACCTACGTGCACGGGCTGCGCCGAGCGCTGGCCGGGGCAGGTGACCTGATCGAGACGCGGCCGCCGGGCTATCTGGCACGCGTGCCGGGGGAGTGGATCGACCGGACGCGCTTCGACGCTCTCGTCGAGGCGGCGCGCCAGGCCGGGGCGGAGGACGCGGCCCGCGCGTACGGGGAGGCGGTCGCGCTCTGGCGCGGGAACGCGCTCGGCGGGATCGGCGACCTGCTGCGCGCCGAGGCGGTCGCGCTGGACACCCGGCGGATCGACGTGATCGAGGAGCGCGTCGCCGCCGAGCTGTCCCTCGGCCGGTACGGCGGGACGGTGGGCGAGCTGACCGACCTGGTCGAGGCCCACCCGCTGCGGGAACGCGCCCGCGCGCAGCTCATGACGGCCCTCTACGCACTCGGCCGGCAGAGCGAGGCGCTGGCCGTCTACCAGGACGGCAGGCGGCTGCTCGCCGACGAGCTGGGCCTGGACCCGGGCGCCGAGCTGCGTGAACTGCACGACACCATCCTGCGCGGCGACCCGCCGCCCGGCGAGGCCGAACCCCGCCCCGTGACGTCCGGCGTGACCCCCGCGCAGTCGCCACCCGGCGTGACCCCCGCGCAGTTGCCGCCCGGCGTGCCCGACTTCACCGGCAGAGACGGACCGGCCGCCGAGCTCATCGGCCGGCTGGCCGCGGGCGCGCCGCACGTGTCGGTCATCTGCGGCAAGGGCGGCGTCGGTAAGTCGGCGCTGGCCGTGCACGTCGCGCACGCGGCGCAGGCGCACTACCCCGACGGCCAGCTCTACGCCGACATGCGCGGCTGCAGCGACCTGCCCGCGGGACCCGAGGAGGTGCTGCCGCGGTTCCTGCGCGCGCTCGGCGTGCCGCCCGCCTCGCTGCCCGAGTCGTTCGAGGAACGGCGCGACCTGTACCGCAGCGTCCTGTCGCGGCGGCGGGTGCTCGTCGTGCTCGACGACGCGCGATCCGAACGCCACGTACGCCCCCTGCTGCCCGCCGGACGCGGCTGCGGCGTGCTCGTCACCTCGCGGCGGCGGCTGGCCGGGCTCGACGGAGCCCACCTGTGCGACCTCGACGTGCTGGCCGAACCGGCCGCCGTCGACCTGCTCGCGGCCATCGCCGGCCGCGCCCGCGTGGCGGCCGAACCCAAGGCGGCGCTGGAGATCGTCCGATTATGCGGAGGGCTCCCGCTCGCCGTCCGCACGGCGGGGGGCCGGCTCAGCACGCGGCGGCACTGGAGCCTCGGCACCCTGGTGGAGCGGCTCGGCGACGAACGCTGGCGGCTGGACGAGCTGGCGGCCGGCGACCTGGAGGTGCGCTCCAGCGTCGCCTTCAGCTACGGGCTGCTCGACGAGGAGGCCAAGACCGCCTTCCGGAGGCTCGGCCTGATGGGGCTGCCCGACTTCCCCTCCTGGGTGGCCGCGCCGCTGCTGGACCTGCCGCTGCGCGAGGCCGAGGACGTGGTGGAACGCCTGGTGGACGCCAACCTGCTCGACTTCGTCGCCACCGACGCCGTCGGCCAGACCCGCTACCGTCTGCACGATCTGCTGCGGGTCTTCGCCAAGGAGCGGGCACTGCGGGAGGACGACGCCGACGCGGCCCGGACCGCGGTGGAACGGCTGATCGGCGCCTGGGTGCACCTGGTCGCGCAGGCGGCCGCGGGGAGACCACCCGGTGAGATCGCGCTGAGCGTCACCTACTCCAGCGCGCGGCCCCTGGACGGTCGCCTGGACAGGCGGCTCGCCGACAACCCTGCCGGCTGGCTGGAGTCCGAGACGCCGGCGTTGATCGCGGCCGTGGAGCGGGCCACCGCGATGGACCTGGACGTGGCCGCGTGCGACCTGACCATCGCGCTGTCGTTCTCGGTGTTCTTCGTCGGCACCCGGCTGAGCGAGTGGAGCCGCAGCCAGGAGGCCGCGCTGGCGTCGGCACGCCGGGCCGGCAACCGGGTCGGCGAGGCGATGCTGCTGGCGGCCCGCGGCCACATCTACTACGAGATGGACAAGTTCCCGGAGGCGCACGAGTGCTTCGCGCAGGCCCACACGCTGTACGAGGCCGCCGGCGACGTCCGCGGCCGGGGCGTCGTGCTGACCGGGATCGGCAACGCGCGCCGCGAGCAGAGCCTGCTGCGCGGGGCTGCCGACGCCCTGGACGAGGCACTGGCGATCTTCCGGGGACTCGGCGACGCCGCCGCCACCGCGCACGCCGCGCGCCTGGCCGCCACCGTCCACCTGGAACTCGGCGACTTCGGCCGGTTGCCCGAGCTGCTGACCGAGGCGCTGCGCACCTACCGGGCCATCGGCAGCGTGCGCGGCGAGGCGCTCACGCTGCGCACCATCGGCCTGGCGCACCGGGCCGCCGGCGACCTGACCCGCGCGGAGGCGCTCTGCGAACGCGCGCTCGCCCTGTTCCAGAAGATCGGCGACCCTTTCATGGGCGCGTACGCCGTACAGGCGCTGGCCAAGACGCGCCTGCGGCAGGGGCGCGGCGAACCGATGCTGGCGCCGCTGCGGGAGGCCATGGAGGTGTGCCGGGTTCACTTCGACCGGTGGGGCCAGGCGTTCGTCCGCCGCACGATCGGCGAACTGCACCTGGCCGCCGGCCATCTGGACCAGGCCGCGGCCGACCTGGCGGAGGCGGCCGCGCAGGCCGAGGCACTGGACAGCCCCCTGCTGGCCGCCCGTGCCCGGCGCGACCTGGCCAGGACCCTCGACCGGCTGGGACGGCCGGCCGAGGCCCGTGACATACGCGAACGGGCCCTGGCCGTCTTCGCCGCTCACGGCGCCAGGGAGCACGCCGAGGAGGCCGGGCTGCCGCTGCCGGAGCTGCCGGAACTGCCCTCCTGAGGTTCAGCCGAACTCGGCGGCGCCGTACAAGGCCGCCGGGGCTCCGCTGCTGAAGGCCCAGTAGCGGTCACCGTACGACCAATGCCACCACTCGGTCGGGTAGTTGACGAAGCCGGCCGCCGTCATGGCGTCGGCCAGAGTCCGCCGGTTCGCGGCGACGTCCGGGGGCAACCCGGGCCAGTCGAGGTAGCAGGGCCCCTCCCCGCCCACCGGCGTCTCGTTCACCTCCGTGCCCATCGGCAGCTCCGCGCCGGACACGGTGCAGAGCGTGACGTCGACCGCCGCGCCCGCGACGTGCGGGGCCACCTCGGGCGGCGAGATGTAGCGCGCCGTCTCCGCGCGCAGCCGATCCTCCTCCCAGCCGGAGCGTACGGCGCGGAGTTCGGCGAGCGACTCCTCGAAGTAGCGGTGCTGCAGGGACGTCGGCCGGAAGCCCTCGACCACGAGGAGCCGTATACCGCCGGGCAGCAGATCCTGCGCGGCCAGCAGGCGCTCGGCCGCGCCGCTCCGCAGGTGGGCGTACGCGCCTCGCGGGTCGGCCAGCCGGGCGTCCACTCGTACGGCGCCCGTGGCGCGCAGGTCGACGAGCGGCTCGCCGGATTCCCGTACGGGCAGGTCGCTGATCCGGCGGTCGGACAGCAGGACGGGTGGTGGTGACATCTGGTGTTCCTCTCTGGCAATGCCTGACGGCCGGCCCCAGCCCTGGGGCCGGCCGTCCGGCGAAGCTCACAGATCGATGGCGGTGAGGACGAGGGCGTTGGTCTGCCAGGTGAACAGGGGGTTGGTGCCGTTGTTCCAGAAGGCGACGACGTCGCCGTTGGGTCGGACTTGGATGAGGTCGTCGCGGCCGTCGTTGTTGACGTCGCCGGTTTTGAGCTGGGCTTTGTCGGTGATGGCGGTGAGGATGAGTGCGTTGGTCTGCCAGGTGAACAGGGGGTTGGTGCCGTTGTTCCAGAAGACGACGACGTCGCCGTTGGGGCGGACCTGGATGAGGTCGTCGCGGCCGTCGTTGTTGATGTCGCCGGGCTTGAGCTGGAGTTTGTCGCCGATGGCGGTGAGGATGAGTGCGTTGGTCTGCCAGGTGAACAGCGGGTTGGTGCGGTTGTTCCAGAAGGCGACGACGTCGCCGTTGGGGCGGACCTGGATGATGTCGTCGTATCCGTCGCCGTTGATGTCGCCGACGGTGATCTGCTGTTTGTCGGTGATGCCGGTGAGGACCAGGGCGTTGTTCTGCCAGGTGAAGTTGGGGTTGGCGCCGCTGTTCCAGAACACGACGACGTCGCCGTTGGGGCGGACCTGCAGCAGGTCGTCGCGTCCGTCGCCGTTGAAGTCGCCGGCGCGGATCTGTGAGACGTCGGTGATGCCGGTCAGTACCTTGCGGTTGTGGGACCAGGAGTAGATGGGGTTGGCGCCGATGTTGATGAAGGCCACGACGTCGCCGTTGTCGCGCATCTGGATCACGTCGTCCAGGCCGTCGCCGTCGATGTCACCCATCTGGATGCGATGACCGTCCGTGCCGCCTGTGGGCGGGGCCGAACCGCCGCCGACCGGCTCGGAGTAGCCGACGATGGAGCCGGACGACCTGCTGTAGCTGTTGGCCTTGACCCGGTCCCCGCTGTTGCCCTCGATCGTGCGCACCGTGCTCCCGTCGGCCGAGGTGACGATGCCGACGTGGTCGATGGTCCCGTCGCCTTCCCAGTCGAACACCAGGGAGTCGCCCGCCTGCGGGGTGTACCCGCTGGAGCGGGTGTGCCAGGTGTTGTTCCCGGTCCCGTAGTCCTTGAACGAGCTGGCCCATCCGGTCAGCACGCCACCCGAGGTCTCCGGGGTGGCGGCGTACGGCACGCCGGCGGTCTTCCACACGTACTTGGAGAAGTCGGCGCACCAGTCGGAGTCGCGGAACTGGACGCCGTCGCCGGAGCCGCAGCCGCTGGACGACTTCCACGTGCGGAACACGCCGGTGTAGTAGTTGCAGTTGCTGCCCGCGGGCTTCTCCACGTTGCGGGCGGAGTCGGCCAGCTGGGCCTGCGCGACCGAGACGATCTGCTGGCGCAGCGTGGCCGCGTTCGCCGGGGCGGCGGTGCCGGCGGTGACGGCGGTGACGGCGACGGTCATGGCGAAGGCGGCGAGGGCGGCTGTCAGACGGTTCACAAGGACTCCTCAGAGGGTGATGGCGGTGAGGACGAGGGCGTTGGTCTGCCAGGTGAACAGGGGGTTGGTGCCGTTGTTCCAGAAGGCGACGACGTCGCCGTTGGGTCGGACCTGGATGAGGTCGTCGCGGCCGTCGTTGTTGACGTCGCCGGTTTTGAGCTGGGCTTTGTCGGTGATGGCGGTGAGGATGAGTGCGTTGGTCTGCCAGGTGAACAGGGGGTTGGTGCCGTTGTTCCAGAAGACGACGACGTCGCCGTTGGGGCGGACCTGGATGAGGTCGTCGCGGCCGTCGTTGTTGATGTCGCCGGGCTTGAGCTGGAGTTTGTCGCCGATGGCGGTGAGGATGAGTGCGTTGGTCTGCCAGGTGAACAGCGGGTTGGTGCGGTTGTTCCAGAAGGCGACGACGTCGCCGTTGGGGCGGACCTGGATGATGTCGTCGTATCCGTCGCCGTTGATGTCGCCGACGGTGATCTGCTGTTTGTCGGTGATGCCGGTGAGGACGAGAGCGTTGTTCTGCCAGGTGAAGTTGGGGTTGGCGCCGGAGTTCCAGAACACGACCACGTCGCCGTTGGGGCGGATCTGCAGTAGGTCGTCGCGTCCGTCGCCGTTGAAGTCCCCGGCGCGGATCTGTGAGACGTCGGTGATGCCGGTCAGTACCTTGCGGTTGTGGGACCAGGAGTAGATGGGGTTGGCGCCGATGTTGATGAAGGCCACGACGTCGCCGTTGTCGCGCATCTGGATCACGTCGTCCAGGCCGTCGCCGTCGATGTCACCCATCTGGATGCGATGACCGTCCCTGGCGGCCCACAGCGCGTCCACGATGATCTGCGCGTCCGCCGCCTGCGGCTGGTAGCGCTCCGGATAAGCCGACACCTGGACCGCCTGGCAGACCGCGCCGATCGACGCCGTGAGCCACGCGTTGCCCGGATACTTCGACAACATCTTGCTGAGGAAGGCGTTGGTCGCCCAGATCGGGTCCAGGCGCTGAGCCGCCGTGCCCCAGGAAGCGCGCTGCTGGAACAGCCCCAGGCTGTCGTGGTCGAGCTCCTCGGCCACGTTGTCCAGGCTGGCCTCCACGATCGCGGTCGTGACCGCGATGACGGCGGCCCGCGGGTCGAGGCCACGGTCACGCGTCGCCTTGACGATCATGCGCGCGCACGAGACGCGGTACCCGGACATGTAGCCGCGCATCTTGGCGGTCAGCCGGGAGTTGAGCTGAGTGGCCAGCGACCCGTCCGCTGACGTGGCCCCGGCCGGATCACACGCCGCCAGCGCACGAGCCACAGCCACATCGGCGGCATGCCGCAAGGGAGAGGGACTGGGCTGAGCATGCGCCGTCCCAGCCATCACAGCCAGCACTAGCACACCGGCCAAGCCCCCCGGCAGGGCCCGGCGCAAGAACAGAAAACACGGTCTCATCGAGGTCTCCATCGTGTCGGGATGACACGCGAAGCCTCCGCCCAGCCGCTATAGATCCCCTTCAAAGCCCCTTCAGACCGCCCTATAAGGTCCCCACCCCACCCAGCCGAGCAACCCCCACCACCGACCCCGACGCCGACCAATACCGCGACAAACCCACCCACCGAACCAGCACCACTGTCTGAACCACCACCACTGTCTGAACCAGCGGCGTTGCCTGAACCACCGGCGTCGTCTGAACCAGCGCGTTTGTCTGAACCGCTGGCCGCCCCCGAAATGGTGCCTTCGGCGCAGCCTTTCCTAGGCGACCCTCGCCGACCTGGTACTCACCGTCGCGCAGCAATAGGGGAGAACCTCCTGCAACCCGACTTCGGCTTGCCAAAGCCACGGGGCGGGCAGTGGCGAGCTGGAAACAGGTTGACGAGCGGTTGCAGGTAGGTGCGCTCCAGATCGTGCAAGCCGGCTGAGGCGAAGACGGTCAAACAGATCGGCGCCGACCTCGGCACGTTCACCAAGCGCATCGTGAACCCTATGGTGCTCTTCACCGACTTCACGAGCTTGGAGCCGACCGCGATGAGGCAGAGTCCATGAGGACGGGTCAGACGTCGAGTGTGCCGTTCTTGATGCTACTCATGAATGCCGACCACTCGGCAGGTGTGGATACCAGTACTGGGCCGTCGGGGTTCTTGCTGTCGCGCACGGCTACAACACTGGGCAGGTTGCTGGCGACTTCGACGCATTTAAAGGGTGTGCTAATCGGTGGAGATGGGGCGTGCTAGTCGGCGGAGAGTTGTTGGCGGAGTTCTCGTTTGAGGGTCTTGCCGATTGGGCCGCGGGGGAGGGAGTCGAGCACGGTGATTTTGGTGGGGCGTTCGCGGTCGTCCAGGTGGTCGGCTGTGGCGGCGGTCAGGTCCTTTTCGGGGACGGGGGAGCGTAGGACCACGGCGGCGGTTACGCCGTGGGGGGTGGGGAAGGCGGCTGCTTCCAGGACTTCGGGGTGCCATAGGAGGGCGTGTTCGACTCTTAGGGAGGAGATGGGGGGGCCGTCTGGGGTGGGGATGACGTCGGAGGCGCGGTCGAAGAAGTGGAGGCGGCCCTCTTCGTCGACGTGGCCTAGGTCGCCCATGCGGGTCCAGCCGTCCTGGAAGACCCGTGCGGTGGCTTCGGGGTCGCGGTAGTACGAACGTTGGGGGGCGTCGGAGCGTAGGCGGATCTCGCCTACTTCGCCTGCGGGGAGGGTTTCTCCGCCGGGGCCGGTGATCACCAGGGCGGTGCCGGCGCTGGGGCGGCCCAGGTGGTCCTCCAGGGGCTCGGCCGGGTCGATCGGGCGGCTGACGAAGGCGGGGGCCGATTCCGTGGAGCCGTAGCCGAGGACGATCCTGGTGCCGGGGAGTGCCTTCATCAGGCTGCTCACGGTGGACATCGGGACCGGCGCGGAGCCGAGCATGAGCACCTTGAGGCCGGTCAGGTCGTGGCGTTCGTGCAGGGCGAGCGCGACGATGCGGGTGGCGGTGGAGGGAGCGACGATGGCCATCGAGACCCGCAGCTTCTCGATCATGCGGGCGACGGTCTCGGCGTCGTGGCGGCTCAGCACGTGGACGGTGGTGGGGGCCGTCATCGCGGTCATGATGGCGCTGTGCCCGGCGTTGGTGCCGATGGGTACGGCCGCCAGGACGCCGTCCACGCCGGTGAACAGGCGTCCCCGGCCCTCGTGGCCGAAGTTCAGGTTGCCGTGGCCGACGGCCACCGGCTTGGGGGAGCCCGTGGTGCCGGAGGTGTAGATGATCTCGGCGAGGTCGTCGTCCTCGGACGCGCCGCCGGTGCCCGAGGTGTCCAGCGTCTCCAGGGACGCGGGCGTCGCGGCCCATCCGGCGAAGGAGGGCGGCGTGACGGCGTCGCCGTGCAGCACGCCGGCGACCTCGCACCGCTCCAGGCGGGCGCGCAGCTCGGCGTCCGGCAGGCTCGGGGAAAGGCCGACGACCGTGCCTCCCGCCATGCGCACGGCGAGGCCCGCGATGGCGTGGCCGATCCAGTCGGCGTCGTCGTGGAGCAGTGCGATCCGCGCCGCGGGCAGGTGCCCGGCCGCGGCCTCCGACGCGCGGACCCACTGGCCGGACGTCAGCGAGCGGTCCCCGTCCACGGTGAGCGCCACCAGGTCGTCGTCCCGGGCTCTTACCACTTCAGGCAGGGTCGTCATGCCGCCGATGCTAGGAACCGGAGGTACCTTCCGGATGCTCACTGTTGAGCAGACTCCGCGGGGCCCAAGTTGTTGGCTGGACGTTGTGTAGCCCCGCGTACGCCGGGCAGACGGGCACATCAAGTGCTCGGATCACAACGAAAGACGGCTCGACAAGAGGTTCGGAAATCGTTGAGGAGGCGATGGCCGGTGAGCCAATCCGATATGAGAACAGGTCCACAGGAACTGTCCTCCCGCAACCAGCTCATCGCGACGATCGGCGCCATCCTGGCACTCGCCCTAGCGTCGATCGACGTGTCCGTGGTGGGTGCCGCCATGCCGCGCATCGCCGACGACCTGAACGGACTCGGGCTGTACGCCTGGGTGGGTGTCTCCTACGCGGTCGCCGCCGCGGTGGTCGTGCCGATCGCCGGCAAGCTCGGCGACATGTTCGGCCGCAAACCGGTGCTGCTCGTGGGCCTCGGCGGCTTCATGATCGCGTCCTGGCTGTGCGGCGCCGCCCAGACGATGCCGCAGCTGGTCGGCTTCCGCGGCCTCGCCGGTCTGTTCGGCGGAATCCTGATGGCCAACATCTTCACGATGCTCGCCGACATCTACACCCCAGAGCGCCGCACCCAGATGCAGGGTTTGTTCTTCGGTGTCGCCGGTCTGAGCATGGTGATCGGGCCGCCCCTCGGCGGGCTCATCACCGACGCGTGGAGCTGGCGCTGGGTCTTCTACGTCAACGTGCCGCTGGGCCTGCTGGCCATCCTCGCGGTCGCCGTCGGGGTGCCGTTCGTGCGCACCGGCGCGAGCTGGCGTGACATCGACTTCGCCGGCGTCGTCACGCTGGTGGCGGGCGTGGTGCCGATCCTGATCGGTCTCACCCTCACCGGCGACGGGCACGCCTGGACGTCCCCCGAGGTGCTGTCGCTGATCATCGGTGGCGCGCTGCTGCTGGTGGTGTTCTTCCTGGTGGAGACGCGCCGGGCGAGCAACCCGCTCGTGCCGTTCCCGCTGTTCCGCACCAACGCGTTCGCGGTCATGGTCGTGGTGGCGTTCTTCTCCGCCTTCGCCATGATGGGCGTCACGTTCTACGTGCCGCTGCTCTACCAGGGTGTGCTCGGCGTCTCCGCTGCCCACTCCGGCACCCTGCTCATCCCGATGACGCTCGGCCTGATGCTGGTCGGCCCGGTGGCGGGCAAGGCGCTGACGGCGATGGCGCACTACCGGTTCCTGGCGGTCTTCGCGATGGCGTCCATCGTGGCGGGCCTGTACATGTTGTCCACGGTCGGCACCCACACCGGCCAGGTGATCCCCATCATCGCGATGGTGCTCATCGGCATCGGCATCGGTGTCGCCTTCCCGATGGCGACGGCGGTCGTGCAGAGCGCGATCCCGATGAGCCAGATGGGCGTGGGCACCAGCCAGATCCAGTTCTGGCGGATGTTCGCCGGGCCGGTGTCGCTGGCGATCCTGGGCTCCATCCTCACCTCGCAGATCGGGGTGAAGGGGCAGTCCGGCGTCCTCGGTGGCGGCGGCGTGCCCCCGGAGCAGCTGGCCGCCGCGCTGCACGACCTGTTCCTCACCTCGGCGATCGCGGTGGCGATCGGCCTGGTGGCGACCTTCTTCCTGAAGGTGGTCCCGCTGCGCGACATGTCGATGGCGAGGAAGCCGGCCGGTGGCGCCAAGGGCAAGACGGTCACAGCCTGACCTTGTGAGGGGAGACGCGGCGGGACGACCCGGTCGTCCCGCCGCGTTTCGCGTGCGCGGGGGTGCGCGTGCGGTGCGCCGTCGTGCTCAGTGTTGAGCAGACCGCGCGCCGTGCCCGGCACAAGCTGGTGTCATGGACGCTGCCGACACCGACGCCGCGAGGTTCCCCGACACCTATCCCATGCCCAGGACGTGCCCGCTCGACCCGCCCACCGAGTACCGGCTGCTGCGCGCCGAGCGTCCCATCACCCGTATCAGGCTCGAGTTCGACGACAGCGTCGTTTGGCTGGTGACGCGGTACGCGGACGCGCAGACGATCCTGGGCGACCCCCGGTTCAGCTCCGACTTCTCCACCCCTGGGTTCCCCGCGCGGCTCACCGCGCAGCCTCCGGGACCGGGCACGTTCATCCGGATGGACCCGCCCGACCACTCCCGGCTGCGCCGCCTGCTGCTGCCCGAGCTCACCCGCCGCCGCGTCGAGGCGATGCGCCCGGCCATCCAGGAGATCGCGGAGAAGCTGGTCGGCGACATGGCCGCCGCGACCCCGCCGGTCGACCTGGTGCAGACCCTCGCCCTGCCGCTGCCCTCGATGGTGATCACCGAGCTGCTGGGTGTGCCGTACGAGGACCGCGAGTACTTCCACGACACGACCAAGGTCATCGGGGACCAGAGCGTCGACCCCAAGCGGCGCATCCAGGTGCGCAACGACCTCAAGGAGTACCTGGACAAGCTCGTGGCGATGAAGGAGGCCGAGCCCGCCGACGACGTGCTGAGCCGCATGTGCGCGCGCCGGGAGGAGGCCGGGGTGAGCCGCGAGGAGGTCGTGGGCATCGCGACCCTGCTCATGGTCGCCGGCTACGAGACCATCGCCAACCAGATCGGCTCGGGGACCGTCGCCCTGCTGGAGAACCCCGACCGGGTGGCGGAGCTGCGCGCCGACCCCGCGAAGCTGCCCGACGCCGTCGAGGAGATCATCCGGCACCAGACCGTCATCGACTACGGCCTGCGCCGCGCCGCCACCGAGGACGTCGAGGTGGGCGGGCAGCTCATCAAGGCGGGCGAGGGCGTCGTGGTGGTGGTCGCCTCCGCCAACCGCGACGAGGACGTCTTCGAGTGCCCCGACCGGCTGGACTTCGACCGGGAACGGCACGACCACTTCTCCTTCGGGTACGGCGTCCACCAGTGCATGGGCCAGATCCTCGCCCGCGTCCAGCTGGAGATCGCCTGGGCCGAGCTGTTCGGCCGCATCCCCGGCCTGCGGCTCGCGGTGCCGGTGGAGCAGGTGCCGTTCCGCTTCGACATGTTCGTGTACGGCGTGCACGAGCTGCCCGTGACCTGGTGATGTCCGCGATGGACGACGACCGGGACCCCATGGCCAGGCTGCGCGCCCTGTTCGACGACGGCGCCGCGACCCCGCTGCCCGGTGACGACGACTGCGGCGTCACGGGCGCACGGGGCCTCGTCGAGGGCTGCCCGGTGGTCGCCTTCGCCACCGACCCCGCCCGGATGGGCGGCGCCATGGGCCCGGAGGGCTGCACCCGCATCGTCGACACCATCGACCTCGCCGTACGGGAGAAGGTGCCGGTCGTCGGGATCTGGCACTCCGGCGGCGCCCGGCTCGGCGACGGCGTCGCCGCGCTGCACGGGGTCGGGCGGATGTTCGCCGCCATGGTGCACGCCTCCGGCGTGGTGCCGCAGATATCCCTGGTGCTCGGCCCGGCCGCCGGGGGCGCCGCCTACGGGCCGGCGCTCACCGACATCGTGATCATGAGCGAGGGTGGCCGCATCTTCGTCACCGGCCCCGACGTGGTCAGGCAGGTCACCGGCGAGGACGTCGACATGAAGAGCCTCGGCGGCCCCGACACCCACAGCCGCCGCAGCGGCGTGGCCCATGTCGTCGCCCCCGACGACGCCCAGGCCGTCGCCGAGACCCGGCGCGTCACCGCGCTGCTCGGCGACCCCGGCACCATCCGGCCGGAGCAGGCCATGGACGAGACCGACCTCAGCGAGCTGCTGCCGAGGAGGGCCCGCCGCGCCTACGACGTCAAGCCGCTGGTGCACGCGCTCACCGACGGCCCGGGTGTCGAGCTGCACCCCCGGTGGGCCCCCAACATGGTCACCGTCCTGGCGCGCCTGGCGACCCGGACGGTCGGCGTGCTCGCCAACAACCCGCTGCGCAAGGGCGGCTGCCTCGACGCCGCGAGCGCGGAGAAGGCCGCCCGCTTCGTGCGCATGTGCGACTCGCTGGGCATCCCCCTGGTCGTCATCGTGGACGTGCCCGGCTACCTGCCCGGCGTCAGGCAGGAGTGGGACGGCGTGGTGCGGCGCGGCGCCAAGCTGCTGCACGCGTTCGCCGAGGCCGTGGTGCCCCGCGTCACCCTGGTCACCCGCAAGTCCTACGGCGGCGCCTACGTCGCCATGAACTCCCGGGCGCTCGGCGCGTCGGCCGTGTTCGCGTGGCCGTCCGCCGAGGTCGCCGTCATGGGCGCCGCCGCGGCGGTGGACATCCTGCACCGCAGGAAGCTGAGATCCGAGACCGACGGGCGGCGCGAGGCGCTGCGCCGCAGGCTGATCGTCGAGCACGAGCGCGACGTCGGCGGCGTCGGCAGGGCCGTCGAGATCGGTGTGGTCGACGCGGTGATCGACCCCAAGGAGACGCGCCGCAGGATCGCCGGGGCCCTGCTGAACGCCCTGCCCTCGCGCGGCCACCACACCAACATCCCCTTGTGAGAGCCCTGCTCAGTATTGAGCAGGCGCCCGTCACGGTCCTGATTAGCGTGACGAATAGCCGATAAAAGACGGAGTCCAGCGATGACAAATCCGAGTCCGGTCATACCGCCCGCGCAGCAGCAGACCTCGGTCCCCGCCGCGGACCTGCTGAACTCAGGGAACGCAGGAGTGATCGTCGAGCGTACGGCCCAGCTGAAGAACGGCTTCCACGCCGAGGGGCGCAAGTTCGCCCGCATGATGGCCGAGGTCGTCACCGCCAAGCAGGTGGGGGTCGCCAGCGCGTACGTCTACGAGGAGACGTTCGGCACCAAGGACAAACTGCACTGGCTCATCCACCTCAGCTCCCTGGACGCCTACGAGGCGATGGTCCACATGGGCACCTCCGACGAGGAGTACCGGGACAACGTCGCCAAGCAGCAGGCCGAGGAAGGCGCCGGCTGGGACAAGATGTTCGTCGACGGGAGCATGCAGGAGACCGTGCTGATGCCGCAGTTCTGGGGCATGTACGGCACCAAGGTCGACGGCGAGCGGGAGCGGGCGACCGCCCAGTACACCCAGACCGGTCCCATCACCTCGCTCCCCGGAGCCCGCGAGCAGGTGCCGCTGCCCGCCGAGCAGGTCCTGCACTCGGGCACCTGCGGCCTGCTGCTGCACCGCACCGCCCAGCTCGACTACGACTTCAGGTCCGAGGGCCGCACGTTCGCCCGCGAGGCCGCCGAGTCCATCAACGAGAACCTCCCGGGTGAGGCGACGGTGTTCGTCTACGAGGAGGCGTTCGGCAGCGCCGACCGGATCCACTGGCTGATCCACCTGAAGTCGCTGGCCACCTACTACAAGGTGCTCTCGCTGCACGTGAAGGACGAGCGCGTCCGCGACTTGTACTTCCAGGAGCGGATCGCCCCCGAGCGCGGCGGCGGCACCTGGGCCAGGATGTTCGTCCCCGGCAGCATGGCCGACGTCGCCCTGACCCCGCACCACTGGGGGATGTACGCCACATGACCGGGAAATGCCTGCATCAGATCTTCGCTGAGCACGCCAGGTCGCAGCCCGGCCGGATCGCCGTGTCCGCCCCCGACGGCGAGATCTCCTACGGAGAGCTCGACGAGCGCGCCGAACGGCTCGTGCCGCGGCTGCGCGCGCGGGGAGTGGGTCCGGGCGTCCTGGTGGGGCTGTGCGCCGACCGGAGCGTCGAGATGATCGTCGGGCTGCTCGGCATCCTGAAGGCCGGGGGCGCCTACGTCCCCATCGACCCCACCTATCCGGCCAAGCGGATCGAGTACCTGCTCGACGACAGCGGCGTCTCGACGGTCGTCGCGGTGTCGCGGGTCGCCGACGCGCTGAGCGGCCGCCCGGTCCAGGTCCTGTGGATCGACCGGGACGACCCGGCGCCCGGCGCCGGCCTCGGCGGGCCCGAGGTGGGCGACCGCGACCTCGCGTACGTCATCTACACCTCGGGGTCGACCGGCGCGCCGAAGGGCGTGCTGGTGGAGCACCGCAACGCCGTGCGGCTTTTCGAGCGGACCGGGCAGTGGTTCGGGTTCGACGAGAACGACGTCGTCACGCTGTTCCACTCGGTGAGCTTCGACTTCTCCGTCTGGGAGATCTGGAGCGCCCTGCTGTACGGGGGCCGCCTGGTCGTCGTGCCGGCGCAGGTCGCGAGGTCCCCCGAGGCGTTCCGCGAGCTGCTGCTCGACGAGGGCGTCACCGTGCTCGCCCAGACCCCGTCGGCGTTCCGGCACCTCGCCGCCGCCGACGCCCGCAGGGACGAGCCGTCGCCGTTCCGCCTGCGCCGTGTCGTGTTCGGCGGCGAGCGGCTCGACGTCGAGGTGCTGAAGCCCTGGATCGACCGCTACGGCGACGAGAAGCCCGAACTGATCAACATGTACGGCATCACCGAGACCACCGTCCACGTGACCTACCGCCGGATCCTCGGCGACGACCTGGAGCACCCCGAGACCAGCCCGATCGGCGTGCCGATCCCCGACCTCGGCCTCCACCTGCTCGACGCGGACGGACGCCGCGTGCCGGACGGCGTGGCCGCGGAGCTGTACGTCTCCGGGGAGGGCCTCGCGCGCGGCTACCTGGGCCGTCCCCGGCTCACCGCCGAGCGCTTCGCCGAGAGCGCGGACGGCACCCGGCTCTACCGCACGGGCGACCTGGCGGTACGCCTGCCCGGCGGCGAGCACGCCTACATCGGGCGCGCCGACGACCAGATCAAGGTCCGCGGCTTCCGGGTGGAGCCCCGCGAGATCGAGGTGTGCCTGCTCGGGGAGCCGGGGGTCGCGGGCGCGGTGGTCGCGGCCCGGGACTACGGCGAAGGAGACGTGCGCCTGCTGGCGTTCGTGGTGCCCGCCCCGGGCACCGAGCCGGACGCGGACCTGACCCGCCGGCTCACCGCGCGGGCGGCGGAGGAGCTCCCCGTCCACGCGCGTCCGTCCCAATATCACATCGTTGCGGAGATACCCATGACCGTACAGGGAAAGGCGGACCGTGGCGCCCTGGTCGACCAGGCGAAGCGGCCCGCCGCCGAATCCACCCAGAGCGTTCCGCCCATCAGGGTCGTGCAGCGCATCGCCGCGAACGTGCTGGACCGCGAGGAGGTGCCGCCGGACGCGGACCTGTTCGACCTCGGAGCCACCTCGCTCGCGCTGACCCGCATCATCGCCCAGGTGAACGAGCACTACGGGCTCGCGCTCACCGGCGGCGAACTGGAGGAGGCGTCGGTGCAGAGCCTGGCCTCCTGCGTCGGGGAACGACTGAACGCCTAGGAAGGAACATCATGCAGGAAACCCGTACGCAGGCCGGATTCGGGATGAGTCAGGAGGAACTGCGGAGCTTCCACACCCGCGGCTACTTCGGACCGTTCAAGGTGTACGAGATCGACGAGATGCGGGCCACGTGGCGGCGCGAGCGGCTGCGGCTGATGGACCGCAGCAACGCCGTGTACCAGGAGGAGGCCGCGACCTCCGGCAACACCAACATCTCCAACTACGACCGGCACCTGGACTCCTCGTTCCTGGCCGACCACATCAGCCGGCCGCAGATCGTGGACAGGGTCAGGAGCGTGCTCGGCCCCGACGTGCTGTGCTGGCGCACCGAGTTCTTCCCCAAGTACCCCGGCGACGAGGGCACCGACTGGCACCAGGCGGACACCTTCGCCAACGCGTCGGGGCAGCCGCAGATCGTCTGGCCCGAGGCCGAGGAGTTCGGCGGCACCATCACCGTCTGGACGGCGTTCACCGAGGCCAACGAGGAGACCGGCTGCCTGCAGTTCATCCCCGGCACGCACCAGACGATGTTCTACGACGAGACCAAGAAGATGCACTACGACCCGGACAAGATCAACGCCGAGGAGAAGGACGGCGTCCGGCGGGGCTTCTTCGGCTACGACTACCGCGAGCTGCAGGTCGACCCCGACTGGAAGCCGGACGAGTCGAAGGCCGTCTCGATGGTCATGCGGCCCGGTGAGGCCATCCTGTTCTGGTCCACGCTCATGCACGCCTCCCTGCCGCACGCCGGGCGCACCGACGAGATGCGGCTCGGCTTCGCGTCCCGGTACGTGCCGACCAAGGTGGAGGTGTACCCGGGCACCGACGAGATCGAGGAGTACGGCGGCAAGGTCAGCCTGGACCGCTACGGTGCCGTCCTGGTCGCGGGGCACAACGACAACCCGCGCAACCGCATGGCGTCGGCGACGACGACCGGGCACCCGTTCACGACGCGGTGACGCCCGTGACCACCGAGACGACGGAACTGAGACGCCTGGCGGAGGCCGTGCTGTCCGCGCGGCCCCTCGCGGGTGTCCTCGAACATCCGGTGCGCGTGGCCGGCCCGGCCGAATCCTCCTCCCTGCTCAACAGGTTGGCGGGGCAGCTGGGCGCACCGGACTTCCACCTCACCGAGGACCGCGACGGCCTGGGGGTGTTCGAGCGGGTGCTCAGCGAGCACCTCGCCCTCCGGCCGGGCGGCCTGAACCCGGACGTGCCGCTGGAGGTGATCGAGCACACGGCGGGCGACGTCGCGGCACAGGGCTTCGAGGGGTTGTGCGTCCGCGAGGAGGTGCCGGACGCGGGCGGCGGCCCCCCGCTGGTCGTCTACGCGGCGGGCAGGCGCGAGGACCCCGCCGTGGTGGTGATCATGCCCTGCGGCATGCCCGCGCGGCTCGCCGAGCAGTGGATGCGTTACCTGGCCCGTGACCACTACGTGCTCACCTGGGAGACCCGGGGCCTGTTCGGCGACGCCGCGGCGGCCCCCGCGGAGATCGAGGCGCAGGCCGGCGACGTGACGGCCGTCATGGACCACTTCGGGGTGGGCCAGGCCCACCTGATGTGCCTGTGCGGCGGCGCGGTCATCGGGCTGGCCGCCGCCCACCGCGACGTGCGGGAGGGCGGCGACGGCGAATCGGCCCGGGTCGGCTCCCTGAGCCTGTGGCACGGGGACTTCGCCGGTACCCAGGCGGCGCAGAAGACCTCCCACCAGCAGAACCTGGTGGGACTCATGGAGATGGCCGCCGCCGGGCCCGAAAAGGCCGCCGCGATCCATCCCGTGCTGTGCCAGACCATGTTGTCGGCGATCCCGCCGGACCTGGCGCATCTGGTCGTCTATCCGTACGCCACACCCGAGATGTTGTTCAGGTACTGCCGCCTGAACGGCACGATCATGGAGACGGACGTTATGCCGTGGCTGGCGGACATTCGCCGGCCGGTGCTCGTGGTCACCAGCACCGACGACCAGACGGCGCACCCCGACGGCTCGAAGGTCGTAGCGAAGGCCCTGCCCGACGCGATCTTGCACGTCCGGCCGCACGGTGATCATATTTCGCTCTTCAAGGGCGAACCCGATTTGATGTCCCTGCTAGGAGACTTTATCGACTCCCTTCCCACCCTCTGCCGTACAAGCGGCCACTAACATCTTTGACCATTCCCGTTTTTTCTCAGATGTATGGGTATGTGGTTCTGAGCACACGGAACCTAGGTCGAAGGTGCGGGCATGACTTCTGTAGAGGTGTCGCAGTTCAAGGACGAACTAAGAACGCTCGCTGCGAGCGACTCACTCGGCGCATCTTCGATCAGATATGCGAAAAGAACACATATCTACAACTGTGGTGAACACGACGGGAACATCTATCTTGTCGAGAGCGGGCAGGTCAAGACTCTGACCTACGCCCGCTGCGGCAAGGAGTGCCTATTATCGATCTACACGTCGGGTGACATCTTCGGCGAGTCCTCGCTGCTCGGCGCGGTGCGCGCCGAGACCGCGACGGTGATGCGCACCTCCTGGATCAGGAGGATCCCCGCGGACGGCTTCCGCTCCGCGCTGGCGGACCGCAAACTGCTCAACGGCTTCATCGACCACATGGCCGAGCGCCTCACCGAGCAGCAGCAGGTCATCACGTCGATGGTGACGATGGACAGCGAGCAGCGCCTCGCCGAGGTCCTGCTCCGGCTCTCCAGGAAGCTCGGCAAGCAGCGCTCCGGCCATCTGCTGGCCATCGAGGAGCGCATCACCCAGGAGGAGCTCTCGGGCATGGTGGGCACCACCCGCTCCCGCGTCGGCTACTTCCTGAAGAGGTTCAAGGACGCGGGCCTGGTGCTCCCGGTGTCGGAGGCCTTCTTGCTGGTCAACGAGAAGAGGCTCGCCGAGTACGTCAACGGCGTCCCATGGTTCTGACCCCTGACCGCCCGGTCCCCCCGGACACGAGAAACGCCCCGCAGTCCCGGACTGCGGGGCGTCGCCGCGTGTAGGAGCAGGTCAGAAGCGCAGGAGCTCGAAGGGGATCGCCGGACGGCCACCGAACCGCTCACCCGTGCTGCGGACGAACCCTTCCAGCGGCCCGCGCGCCGCGCCGGGCGGGAGCCCGAGCCCTGTCAGATAGGCCTCGTGGGCCTCGACGGAGGCCACCGCCACGTCCAGCGAGTCGGTGACGTCCACCGCGTGCGTCGGCCTGGTGGAGCCCGCGATGGCCGCGTACTTGACGCCGCCCCACGGCTCGGCCTCGACGTCGGGGAAGATCCACCGGTTGCCCGCGTCCAGCACCGCGTCCAGCGCGGCACGGCCGGTGTTGCGGTGGTCCGGCGAGTTCCACTTGCCGGTGTAGGTGAAGTCGTGGTGGGTGAAGGTGATCAGCAGCTCAGGGCGGTGCCGCCGGATCGCCGCCACCAGGTCGCGCCGCAGCGCCAGCGAGGGCTCGATGGTCCCGTCGGCGTAGTCCAGGAACTCCACCGACTCCACCCCGCAGATGGCCGCGCTGGCCCGCTGCTCCTCCTCGCGCACCTTGACGGCCTCCGCGGGAGCCATTCCGTCGATGCCGGCCTCGCCTCGGGTGAGGAGCAGATAGCCGACGTGCTTGCCGCTCGCGGTCCACGCCGCGACGGCCCCGGCGCATCCGAACTCCATGTCGTCGGGATGCGCCACAATGGCCAGCGCCGTTGTCCAGTCGTCGGGAACAGGTTGCAGGTTTTCGGTCATGAAGGCTCCCCTGACCGCACGAAACATTGGCAAACCTGGAAATAGGCGCGGCCGGCATGAGGCTGCTATGGCTCTGTGTTCCCGTCCGCTATCCGGCTCGCACCCGGGATTCTCTAGCCCGGGTGTCGGGAATATCCGTCGCTCCCGCCGAACCCCAGGAAAACCCTCGATTCCTCGCTCCCGCGGCTTTATGCCGGCGCCGCCGGAGGCGCTAATTGATGGAATGTCAATAGTCAATTCCCGCGCTGTGCCCCGCGCCGGACGGCACCGCCGTCCGGGCAGGTCCCTCGCCGTACCTCCTGGGGCGCGGAGGCCCGCTGGGCCCGCCGTCCCTCAAGGGCGTGCGCGAGATCGCGGCGGGTGGTGACGCCCAGCTTCGTGTAGATCTTCTGGAGGTGGTTGTCGACGGTGCGCACCGACAGGACCAGGGTCCGCGCGATGTCCTTGCTCGGGGTGCCGCCGGCGGCCAGCAGGGCGATGTCGCGCTCGCGGGCCGTGAGAGGGACGGTCTCGTGGCCGGTGGCCAGCAGGGGAGTGCCCGCGCCCTCGCAGCGGGCCAGGAGCTCCGCGGCGCGTGCCGCCGCCGCGGCGGCCTGGCGGGGGGAGCCGTCGCGGCGCCAGGCCGCGGCGGCGGTGGTGGCGGCCTCGGCGGCGAGGAGGTCCGCGCCGATGTCCCCGAGCGTGCCCGCGACCTCGGCGAGCCGTTCCGGGTCGTTCGCCGCCAGGGCCGCGGCCAGCCGTGCCCTGGCCGCCGTCAGGCCCCCCTCGCCCGCCGCGGCCAGCTCCGCGAGACGCCCGGCCACCTGCCGGGCCCCGCCGAGGCGGGCCACGTCGGTGAGCAGCAGTGCCTCGCCGTCGGGCCGCCCCGCCTCCCGTGCGGCCGCCGCGGCGCCGGTGAGGATGCCGCGCGCCTCGGCCAGACGGCCCCGGGCCGCCGCCAGCCAGGCCTCCCCGAGGAGGTCCTCGCCCGCGAACAGCGGCGTGGCCGGGTACGCGCCGAGTTCGTCCAGTGCCGCCTGCGCGGCCTCGGTGTCGCCGAGCACCGCCGCGGACGCGCACAACCCGGACAGGACCAGCCGCATCGGACGGACATGGCCGCGGGTCCGCGCCAGCGCCGCCGCCTCGGCGTACCAGCGCCGCGCCCCGGCCACCCGCCCGGCCAGCCACTCCACCCGCGCACGCACCACCGCGGCCCACATCGCGGTGCCCGTGCCGATGCGTTCCCCGAGGTCCGCCAGGGGACCCGCGCCGAGGCTCGCGGTGCCGCGCGCCGCGATGGCGCGGGCCTCGGCCAGCCGGCCGTCCTCGGCCGCCGCGAGGGCGAGCGGGATAAGGGGGGTGACGGCCGCGGCGGCCGGGTGCCGCGCGCGCGTCCGGCGGGCCCGTTCCGCCGTCTCGCCGGGGGACGCGGTCTCGGTCGCGGACACCGTCTCGGCCAGGGTCCACGCCTCACGGGTGCGGCCGGTCAGCGCCAGGCCGGTCGCCTTCGCCGTCGCCGCCCACAGCCACCCGGTCACGTCGCCGTCGCGCGGCGCCTCCGGCGGGAGGGCGTCCAGCAGCGCCACCGCCTCGGCGGGCCGGCCGGACATGGTGAGGATGGAGGCCCGGTCGGCGAGCAGGAGGTCGCGCCCGGCTCCCTGCGGGGCGCCGGTGAGGGCCTCGTCGTTGAGGCCCAGCGCCTCCTCCGTCCGGGTGCCCGCGCGGAACAGATTGCGGGCACGCAGCCTCAGCGCGATCCGCCGTTCCCCCTCCGTGGCCCCTCCGCACAGGCCCGCCAGCGCCGCCTCGGCCTCGTCGCGGCGGCCCGACTCCAGCAGCGCCTCGCCGTACAGGAGCCGGAACGCGTTGGTGTGCTCCGCGGCGGGCACCTCGGCCAGCAGGGCGAGGGCCTCGGCGTGGTCACCGGCGCGGCAGCACTCCTCCGCGGCCCGCAGGAGCAGGTCCGTGCCCGCCGTGCCGGTGGCCGCGAGCCGCCACGCCGCCACGCGCCGCGCGTCCCCGGCACGCCGGGCGCCGCACGCCTCGATCCGCTCCGCCTGGCGCAGCAGCGTCGCCCGGCGCCGGATCAGCGGTGTCCGTGCGCGCAGCACCGTGCCGTACAGCGGGTGGGCCAGGGTCAGGGATACCCGGCGGCCCTCGCCGGAGGCGCGGATCAGACCGGCCTGCTCCAGGTCGATGAGGGTCTGCGGGGCGGCGGCGAGATCCAGCGGCCCGAGCGTCCCGCACAGCGCCAGCGCCTCCAGCAGCGGGCGGGCCGCGTCGCCCGCCGCCGCGAGCCGGGCGCCGACCAGTTCGGACAGCCTCGGCGTGACCGGCCACGCCTCCCCGGCGTGCTCCCATGACGCTGGCATGGCTTGCCCCGTGCCACCGGCGTGCTCCCACGACGCGGGTGTGGCTTGCCCCCTGCCACCGGCGTGCTCCCACGACGCGGGCGCCACCTGACCCGCGGTGAGCTCCCACAACGTGCCATCGCTCGCGAGAGCCCCCGAGCGCAACGCGCCGAGCACCAGTTCGCGCAGGTAGAGCGCGTTGCCGCCGGACAGGCCGGACAGCTCGTGCAGCGTGCGCCGTCCCACGGGTCCGCCGAGCACGGCGCGCAGCAGGTCCTCCACCGCCTCCCCGCCGAGTTCGGCGAGGTCGGCCCGATGGACGCCGTCGTCCCAGCGGATCGTCTCCGTGGCGGGGCCTCCCGACCGGATCGCCCCGATGACGAAGATCAGGCCCACGTCCATGAGCTGCCGCATCAGCACCACGGACGCCTGGTCCAGCAGGTTCAGGTCGTCGACCAGAACCACCAGCCGGTCCCGGGTCCCGGCCAGCGCCCGGGACACCGAGACGAACCCCGTCACCGGGTTGGCCGGGTGCACGTCGGGCGGGAGCAGATGGGCCACCGCCCCGAACGGCACCGTGGACGCCGCCTCGCTCGTCGTCGCCCGCACCGTCTCGTAGCCCTCGGCCACCGCCGCGGCCAGGCACTCCTCCACCAGCCGGGACTTGCCCACCCCCGGCGGCCCGCAGACCACGAAGCCCCGGCTCCACCGGTCCGCGAGCACCTCGGCGAACCGCGCCATCTCGGCGTCGCGGCCGACGAGCGGCCAGCGGCCCGTCAACGGGTACGGACCGGGCTCACGGGTGGCGCCGCCGGCCTTCCGGCTCGTCGTCCCCCGGCCCGGTCCCCGGCCCGCCGGCGGGCCGGCGGGACGCGGGTACGCGACCTTGCTCATCACGTTCGCCTTTCCGTGGGCAACCTTCCCAAGATTGCGGAAGCCGGATTGGCGAACAGTTGTCGTTCGCTTGGCGCTCACTGATGACAGCGGGCCCCCCGAGAAACCTCGGGGGGCCCGCGGTCTATCTGGACTGCTCAGAGACCTTCCGGACCCTGGCCCGCCATCCAGGACAGCCCCCAGTAGGAGCGCACGGTCCTGAAGTCGGTGAAGAACAGCCGGGTGGAGCAACGGCTGGACACGTAGGTGCAGGTCGCCGGCTTCTTGCTGTCCCCGCCGATGATCACTCCGGCCGCGAGGACGCTGCTGAAGTCACCGGTGAGGGTGAACACCGGGCCGCCGCTGTCGCCGCCGCCGGCGGCGAGCTGGCCCTGCAACTGGTCGCCGATCGACACCGCCCGGGACGTGTGCGTCCCCCAGTCCAGCGTCGAGTCCGTCTTGGTGATCTTGATGTCACAGTGGACCCCGCTCCACGCCCCCGAGGCGCACACCAGCGAGCCCTTGCGCGCCTGGGACGTCCCCACGACCGGCTTGCCGAACTCCGACCCGTCCTGCACGCCGCCGTCCCACATCCAGCCGGTGACGAACTTGCCCGGGTCCACCGCGATGAGCGCGGTGTCCAGCTGCGGGTTGACCGCCTCGACATGCCCGATGACCACCGTCCCCGTGGTGGAGTTCCCGGTACGCACCTCGTCCCCCACCGAGAAGCAGTGCGCCGCCGTGATGAGCTTCGCCGGGTACACCCAGTCCTCCCTGGCCGGCGACATCAGCCCGCCGAACGAGGCGCTGCACGCGTTGATCTGGATTCCCCCCTCGAACGGCGAGTTACCCCCCCACCGCCCGTCATAAGGAGTCACCGACTCCACCTCGGCCCCGACCACCATCCGCTCACCCGCGACCTTGGCCATCCCCGCCTGGCTGGTCACCCCCAGCTCCAGCCCGCTGCCGTCCGCCATCGGCGTCACCCGATGAACATCCCCACCGGCACTCAGCCCCCGAGTCCGGATGATCTCCTCCGCCCGCTCCCGCAACTCGGCCGCCGAGTACTCCGCCGGATGCACCTGGACCCGGATCCCCCCCGGCGCCTTGGCCGCCAGCGTCCCGACCCCCTTGGGCGCGCCCCCCTTGGCGTAGAGATGAACGACACCCCCCGGCACGTCCAGCTCCACCCCCGCGAACCCACCTCCGCTGGCGGCCTCCAGCTCATCGGCCAGCACGAGCATCGGCGCCTGCCGCCGAGCCAGCTCCGCGTCTCCCGCCGCCCCGCCGTTCCCGGGATCCGCGCTCGCCTGCGTCAGCGGGAACACCAGAACACCGGCCACGACCAGCGCTCCCGTGACGACCCTCACGCCCCGCCCCCGCAGGGAAGTACGACTGAACATCTTTCTCGCCCCGTCTGATCCTGCGACACCCGTTCGGTGTCGGCGACATCGAGAATCATCGCCACCGGCGCACGGCCGCCGGATGAGCAGTCGGTACTCATCTCTCGTCACGCCGCTACGCATGCGGCCGTCCGCCGGGCACAGGACCGGCACCCGCCCAGGGTCACGGGCGGGTGCCGGTTCGGGTCGATCCGGGGCTATGCCCGGGTCCACCTCTGGTTGGCCGAGCCGTTGCAGGTGGCGACGGTGACGCCGGATCCGTTGCCGGTGCCGGCGGCGTTCAGGCACAGGTTGTTGGCGGGGGTGGTGACGGTGCCGTTGGAGTTGAAGGTCCAGCGCTGGTTGGCGTTGGTGTGGCAGTCGTAGAGCTGGACTCTGGTGCCGGAGCCGGCGTTGGTGGGGGAGTCCAGGCACTTGCCGAGCGTCTGCAGCTGGCTGGCGGAGGTGTAGGTGAACCTCTGGTTCGGGTTGGTGTGGCAGTCGTAGACCTGCAGCTGGGTGCCGTTGGCGGTGGCGCTGTTGGGCGAGTCGACACACCGGCCCGCCGCCTCGTTACGCAGGCGGAACGTGGTGCCGCCGGAGGTGGGGGTCACGGTGGGCGTCGGGGTCGCGGTCGGGGTGCCGCCTTCGAGGCTGGCGGGGACCGAGCGCAGGGCGCTGTACCAGGCGGCGGCCATCTTGTTGTAGCCGCCCGCGTTGGGGTGGATGCCGTCGGCGAGGTCGGAGCTGGTGAGCTTGCTGTACATGTCGACCAGGTAGATGTGGCGTCCGGCGTTGGCGCGGCTCTGGACCAGGCCCGGGATCTGGGAGTTGAAGCCGCGGACCTCGTTGTCCCTGCCGTTCATCGGGATGATCGTCGCGACGAACACGTAGGTGTCCGGCGCGGTGCTGAAGATCCGGTCCAGCAGGGTGGCGAGCCGGCCGGGAGCGCCACTGGCGTTGTACATGTCGTTGGTGCCGATGTGCAGCAGCACGGTGCGCGGGGTGTAGGTCCGCAGCCAGTTCACGATCTGCGCGTCGATCTGGTCGATCCGCCAGCCCGAGTGCCCCTCGTGGTCGTGGTCGCCCAGGCTGCTCGGCCCGTTGAACCCCGACCCGACGAAGTCGACCCGGTAGCCGCCCGACACCAGGCTCTGCCACAGGTTGATCCGGTACCCGCCCGGCACGTTGAAGCCGTCGGTGATCGAGTCACCGAGCGGCATCACCCGCACTCCGCCGTTGGATTCGGCACCGGCCGCGCCGGGGGCGAACACCATCGCCACGACCAGCGCCAATCCCGCTGCCAGGCCACTGAACAGGCGCGTCAATCTCGCCATGGAGTTACCCGTTCCCTTCTCCGCGCCCGGAGCGCGGCGATCGATGTGCTGCGCATGATCAGAAATCGAGTCGACGGCAGCAGGAGGCGGAGCGATTGTTCGCGCTAACATCTGCAGCGACCTCGAACATCGCTCGTTCACGGTTGATGATGGCTATACGTGAGGCGGAGCAAAACCGACATGGCCGGGTCACGTCAAGACACGCCCGCGCCTCCGTCGGGACCTCCGCGCCGACGCCACCTCTCAACTGCGACGGCGTCACCGGGCCTACGCCGTGCGGCTGCCGGGCCGTGAAAAGTTCACGGCAACCAACCGGGCGAAATCCAGAAACGTTTCAGTCCGGCTGATGTGAGCGGTCTCAACCGCCATCACGGCCGTAAGTGGCCGCTAATTTCGACACTCGACGAGTAAATCCGCCCAGGCCCCGGGCCATCGGCGTCCATCCCGGCCGCCGAAATGATTTGGCGGCCTCCTGACAGTTTTCGCCGGGCTCAGCGGGAGCCCCTCAGCCAGAGGGCCGCCTGCATGTGGCTGTTCACGCCGAGCTTGCGATAGATGGTCTCCAGGTGCTTGTCCACCGTCCTGATCGAGACGCGGAGCCGTCGCGCGGCGAGCCGGCGGGAGAGTCCGGCGGCGACGAGTTCCAGTACCTGTTCCTCGCGGGGCGTCAGGCGGGGCGCGGTGGCCGTGGGGCGTGCCAGGCGGGCGCGGCTGTCCAGGGCGATCAGCACGGGGTGGAGCCTCTCCACGAACTCGCGTTCCTGCGCGGTGAAGCTTCCGTCCGGCCTGCCGAGGGCGAACGCGCGCATGGTGCCGGTGGGGGAGAGCAGGGGCAGGGCCAGGTGGTCGTAGAAACCGGTGACGGAGCGGATGTCGGAGCCGACCGCCGACGAGCGCCAGCTTCGCATCGTGGTCACGTCGGTGACGGCCAGGGGGCGGCGGTCGGTGGTGTGCACGTAGTGCTGGATCAGGGGGTGGCGTTCCATGTTGCGCCGGGTGACCTCGGTCATCGTCGCGCTGGTGAGGCGGGTCTCGGGCCAGCCGAGGCCCTTGACGCCGTCCTTGCCCACCTCGGAGAAGGTGGCCGTGGGGCATTCGAGCACCTGCTGGAGCGAGTCGGCGATCCAGCCGTAGTCGATCTCGGCGGGGTTCATGGTCACCAGCTCGACGGCCAGATCGATCACCTGGTCGTACCTGTTCTTGGAGAGCATGTTTCCCCTTCCGCCTACGTACTTCCGCGTATATCGCGGCTCGTGGCCCCATGCCAACAATTTGACCGGGATCCATGGCGGAGGTGTGACGTGGTGCCGTTCGCGGGGCGCATGGTGGAGTGCGACGCGATCCGGGCCGCGCTCCGGGAGGGCGCGGGTGTCCTGGTCGTGGGGGAGGCGGGTTCCGGCAGGAGCCGGTTGCTGGCCGAGGCGGTGACGGCGTTCGACCGGTGTGCCGCGGTCGTGCGCCGGGTGGCGGGCGCGGGGCACGACGTACCGTTCGGGGCGCTGGCGCACCTGCTGCCCGCCTCGTCCGGCCCCGTCAACCCGATCAGGTGGGCCGCCGAGGCCGTCCGCGCCCCGCTGCGCGAGGGCTCCGTCCTGGTGCTGGCCGTGGACGACGCGCATCTGCTCGACGCCCGGTCGGCTGCGACGCTCGGATACCTGGTGGTCCACCACGGCGCCCGTGTGGCGCTGACCGCACTCTCCGGTGCGGCACTGCCACCGGCGGTCCTTTCGTTGTGGAAGGACGGGTGGCTGTCCCGGCTGGACCTGCCGCCGCTCTCGGTGCGCGACACCGCGCGGCTGCTGGCCGCCGCGCTGGACGGCGAGGTGGAGGCGGCGGCCGTCCAGGCGCTCCGCCACGCCACCGGCGGCAACGTGCGGCTGCTGATCGAACTCGCCCGCGCCCAGTCGTTCACCCGGGCCGACGGCCGGTGGCGCTGGCGCGGCGACCTGGTGGTGACCGCACGGCTGCGGCAGATGGTCGAGACCGGGATCGGGGAACTCGACGACACCGAACGCGAGGCACTGGAACTGGTCGCCGTCGGCGAGCCCCTGGCACTGGACGCGCTGACCCGCCTGACCTCCGCCGCCGCCGTCGAACGCCTGGAACGACGAGCCCTGCTCACCGTCGAGGTCCGCGGCCCCGGCGTGGGCGTCCGGCTGGCGCACCCCCTGCACGGCCAGGTCATCCGGTCGTGGTCCGCCCCGCTTGCCACCCGCAACCGCCTGCGCCGCGTCACCGAACTACGCCGCCCCGAGGAAACAGGCGGCACGGTTCTCAGCGCCAGGGAGTTCGAGGTCGCCCGCCTGGCCTCCTGGAACCTCACCAACCGCGAGATCGCCGACTGGCTGGTCCTCTCCCACCGCACCGTCGGCAACCACCTCTACAACGTCTACACCAAACTGGGCGTCAACCACCGCCTCGACCTGGCCCCCCTCCTGACCTGAGGATTCACGCCCCCACATGAACGGCCGCCGCCCAGTGAGACGGCCGCCCGGGAAAGGTCGCACGCGTCTTGAGCACCGCCCGCCGCAGCGCCCGCGCCGCGCTGCCCGACGGATCCGCCGGCGCGCTGTACAGCCCCCCGGTGAGCGTGACGGCACTCAGGTCGTTGAGAGACCACAACGTGCCCACCACCTGCGCGTACCCCGCGAGCAGGAACGCCCCCGCGATGTGGACGGCCTCGTCGGGCAGGTCGGGAGCGGTCCGCGTGGTCCGGCAGGCCAGCAGGACGGCCAGCCGCCCGTTCCGCAGATCCAGCCGAATCAGGTCGGCGACGGTCAGTGGCCCGTCGGCCAGCAGGAGACGGCTGTCCGACGGCCGCCGGGCGTCGCTCACGCCGTGGCAGGCGAAGTGCGCGTAACCGTACCTCGGCAGCTTCTTCAGGACGGCCCCCCGCGTCGCCTTCGCCCCCGTCAGGAACTTCGTCCCGGGAAGCAGGTTCCGCAGGATCCGTACCTCGAGCACCGCCCCCGGCAGGTCCCGCGCCCCCGGCGTCCGCGGCAGAGACACGGCCAGCGGCGCGACGGGAACCTCGGGCCGTTCCGTCCTGGTGTGCCCGAGGGCCCGCACCGTCGGTGTGTACGACGAGACGACCAGATCGAGCGCCGACGGCCCCTGCTCGGGTCCCGCCGCGTGAAACGGCAGATAGGTGAGCACGCCGGTTGGGCACCACCAGACCCGCGGCGTCCCGGCGAGGTCGAGCGTGCCGAGCACGGGCCCCACGACCGTCTCCCACAGCCAGCGGAGCGTCCCGCGGATGGCGTCCTCCCGGACGTCGCCCCCGGTGGCGGCGTCACCCGGCGCGGGGCCGGCGACGGCGGTGGTGTCCGTCGCGGTGAGGAACTCGGTGGCGCGCCGTACGGCCTCGGTCAGGGTGACACCCGGCAGGGGGACGACGCGCACGCCGTCGCGGGTGAGGACCAGCGCGTCCGACCGATGTTCCGCCGCGTTGAGCAGCACGACGGGCCCTTCGGCCGCGTGCCCCTTGATCTCGTCGAACGTGGGACGGCCGAACAGCCCCTCCAGTCCGGGCACGGCACGGGCTCTCTCGACGAGCGCGGTCCAGCGGGCCGAAAGGTCACGCCGCCGGTCACCACCCGACGGCGCGCTCAGGTCGTCGGTCACCGGATCGTTGAGCAGAGCACGCACCCGCCTGACCTCACGGGCCAGCTCCGCCGAACGTCCGTCCAGCTCACGCAGCCCGTCCCGCGTCGCGAACTCCTCACCGAGGATCACCCCCCGCCCCTCCTCCAGCAACACCACCGCCAGCTCCGCGTCCCCCGCCGCCAGCGCCGCCGCCGCGGCCTCCGACGCCAGCCCCACCGTGTCCGACAACCCGTACTCCCGATCGGCTCGCGCCAGATGCCGCGGCGCCGCCAGCGGCAGCAACGCCAGCGCCGCCGCGTAGGCTTCCGCCGCGACGCCCCATTGCCCGGCCTCACCCGCCAGCCGCCCCTTCGCCCGGTACGCATGGATCCGCACCGACGGCGTCCCCGACGACGAGCCCCCCGCCGCGTCGAACGCCTTGTAGGCACTCGCGAGCGCGTCCGGACGCGCGGCCACCCGATGGCTCCTCGCATAGGCGCGTCCCCGGTCGAGCAGCCGGTCGGCCCACCGGGAATCGGCCGGCGGGGTCGCCGCGATCGCCTCGTCGTAGGTACGGGTCGCCTCCCGCAGCACCCCCTCCGCACCGGTACGGTCGTACTCGGCGAGCAGCGCGGACGCCAGATTCACCAGATGCCGCGCCCGATCAGGCTCACCCGGCCGAGCCTGCGCGACCCCGGCCCGCGCCAGCGCGACACTCTCCCGCAGCCTCCCCGCGTCGCCCGTCCGCTCCCCCTCCCGCTGGAGCACCAGCCCGAGCAGCGACGCCGCGTCCGCCTGAGCCGGACCCCCCGGCAGGGCCGCGTCGTACGCCTGTCGCGCCTCGGCCATCGCCTCCGCGAGGTCCCCCGCCACCCTCGTCCGTTCGTAACGGGTGAGCAGCGCACCCCCCAGGTTCAACCGCCGCGTCGACTCCCGCCGATGCCCCCGCGCGGTGGCCCCCACCGCCACCCGCGCCGCCTCGATCGCCTCGTCCAGCTCCCCGCTGTCCCCATGCCGCAGATACAGGCGCCGCAGCGCCGCACTGAGCCCCGACGCGCACCGCCCCACCGCCGCGTCCCCCGCGTCCAGCCGCCGGAGCGCCGCCCGATGCGCCGCCACACACTCACCCAGCGCCCCCACATCCCCCGTGTGCTCATACAGATGCCGCAACGCGATCCCGAGATTGAGCATCCGCCCCGCCCAGTACGGATGCTCCTCCGCGAGCTGCTCCGCCCCCGCCCGGCTCAACTCGACCGTCTCCCGCAGATCCTCCTCCGCCCCCGTCAGCAAGAACCGCTCCCGCAGCACCAGCCCCACATTCGACAACAACCCAGGAACCTCCGGATCATCACCCGCCAGCCCCTCGACCGCCGCCCGTCCCACCGCAAGCGCCTCCGTCAACACCCCCACATCCCCTTCCACCACCCCCTTCTCCCGCAGCGCGTCACTGAGATTCATCCGCACCACAGCCCTGACCCGCCCCGAACTCCCCTCCACCGCCCGCGAGAACACCCCGATGGCCTCCTCCAGCGCCCCCCGATCCCCCGCCGCTGATAAACCCGCTGCAACGCGTTCCCCAAATTAGACAACCGCCGCGAATACCACTCATGCCCCTCCGGCGTAACCACCACCGCCTCCCGCCCCGCCACGACCGCCTCCTCCAACACCCCCAAGTCCTCCCCCACCTCGAACATCCACCGCGCCGCCACACTCAAATGCGTCAAATACTGCCCATACTCCACATCCCCCACCCCCGTGACCACCGCCTCCCGCAACAACCCAAGCGCCTCCTCCAACTCCCCCCGCTCCCCCGACCGCCGATACCGCGCCATCAGCCTCTCCGCCAACGCATTGAACGTGCTCGCCGAACTCACGCCGCGCTCCTCTGTCGCTCCGGGATACCGGGATACCTCAAGTCGAATTTTGGGCCCATCCAACCGGGGGCACTGAGGTCGAGGTTGAGTCCGGCGACGCAGACGGTCTCGCCGTAGGTCTCTGCGGAGGCTCTCCCTGCGCGGCGATCTGACCACCCTCGCTGGCAACCACGTATGCGCATATGTCGTGAGGGGACGGGCGGCTCCGCGCTTCTTGTCGTTCGTGGCGACTCACTGTTACTCTCCAGTTACGG
Source organism: Sphaerisporangium aureirubrum (assembly GCF_042658925.1). Lineage (NCBI taxonomy): Bacteria > Bacillati > Actinomycetota > Actinomycetes > Streptosporangiales > Streptosporangiaceae > Sphaerisporangium > Sphaerisporangium aureirubrum. Next base: position 20,971 of record NZ_JBHSRF010000021.1, on the reverse strand, counting down.
GATCCTGATCTCGGGGCGGTTCTCGGCTCGGTTGTCGCTGACCATGCCAAGGAGCGCCAATGCTTCCTCCCGCGAATTCGGCCCAAAGCGCGTCCACAGGGCTGCTGCTCATCACCGGCCAGCGACGGCGCAACCTGCTCTTGTCCGTGACCATCGGTCTGGCGATCTTGGCGGGTGTCGCCCTGGTGGGCGTGATCGTGACCGTGTGGGCGAAGGACGTGCGGGTCGGCCTCGCGGTGTCGGGCGCACTGATCGCCGTGATCGTCGTCAGCTGCGCGGTCTTCAAGAGCTGGGTCCTGGCGCGGCTTCCGCTCGTCCACGACTCGGTGCACCTGGACGGCCTGCGAACCCTCGTCGCCGACGTGTCCGCCCGGCTCGGCATGTCGCCGCCCAAAGTATTGATCATGAAGGATTCTGTGAACGCCTTCGCGATCGGCTCGGGTCGTGGCGCTGTGGTGGTGTTCTCCGAGAGCCTCCTGCAGCTGTTCGGCGAGGACCCGGAGGCGGTCGAGGCGGTGGTGGCGCATGAGCTGGCCCACGTCGCCAACCGTGACTCCTGGCTGGGCACCGCTCTCAAGGGCGCGATGATGTGGACCCGGTGGCTCTACGTGCTGCTGACCTTCTACGCGAGGGCCCTGCGGTTCGTGTGCGACGCGTTCCTGGCCGCCACCAGGAACAGCACGGGTGTCATCGTCTCGCCGATCCGCATGTCCTGCTGGATCTGCAGTTCGTGGATCGCGCCGTTGATCTTCCGGCTCGGTCGTGTCGTCCTCGTGGCCGGACACGTGCTGGCCATGGGGCTGTGCCGGCAGCGGGAGTTCGCCGCGGACGCGACCGCCGCCTATGTCACCGGTAAGCCGGAGGCCCTGAGCCGCGCGCTCTCACGACTTGATGAGGAGGAAACCGAGCTTCGCCGAGGGCGGCATCTGGTGCAGGAACTGTGCGTGGCACCGCCTCACGTCACCGGGGTGCTGGCGGAGCTGTTCTCGACCCATCCCAGTACCGAGCGCCGGATCGCCAGGCTCTCCGCCTACGCCGAGGGCACAGGTGAGTTCCGCACCGGGCTGGCGCTCTTCGTCGCGTTGCTCGTCACGGCCGTCCTGTTGATCGGCGGTGCGGGTGTGATCACGTTGAGTTCCACCGCCGTGTCCTCCTATCCCCTCGGCGCCGAGCGCATCCAGCCGGCTCCTTCGCCGGACGGGAACGCTCCATTCCTCTCCTCGGCCGCTCCCACCTCACGGGAGGATGGAGTTCCCTCATCGGCGCCGTCGGTGTCCTCCTCCGAGCCGGCCGATTCGACGCCCGAGCCGTCCGCGCGAGATGACGGTGCCGATCCCCCGGTGCCCGAGCCATCGGTGACCCCGTCGGCTCGCCGCTCCCTCTCCCCGCCGATGCGGGCCGCACGGCCGTCGAAGGTCAGCGTCCGAGCGATGAGCGGTCGCGTGATCCGGGTGTCCTGGAAGGACAACTCCGGCAACGAGACCGCCTTCACCGTCAACAACGGCGAGAGCAGCCGGACCGTGGATGCCGGTGCCACCTCCTACGACTGGAGGAACCTGAAGCCGGGAACCTACATGTGTTTTCGGGTCCGGGCGTGGAACAAGGCCGGGACTTCGAGGTACTCACCGGTCACGGACCCGTACTACAGATGCACGACCACTCCCCGCCCGGCCCCGAAGACCAGCGCGCCGGCGTTGCTAGGCCCGGTGGACTTCGACGCCTACTGTGTCTCGGCGGGTGCCGACGAGGCCGTGCTCGTGGCCGACGACGCCTACGGCTGGCGCTGCCGCATCGGTGGCGAGGAGAGGACGTTCTCCGTGACCGAGGCATGCAGGTCCCAGTACGGTACGCGAAAGGCCATCGACAAGATCATCGACTTTCACGACTCGTCGTCATGGCAGTGCTGGCGGGTGTCCGGGCGTCTCGGCACCGCCGACCTCGACGGCTTCTGCCGTTCGCAGGGCGCCGAAGCGGCGATCTCGGTGGCGGACAACGCCTATGGCTGGCGTTGCCGCCTCCCGGACGGCGAGGAGGGCGGCATCTGGGTCGCCGACGTCTGCAAGTGGCAGTACTCCCGGCCCTCCGTGCTTGAACGCATGGCCGACTACTACAACCCGGAATCATGGGAGTGCTGGACGTGAGGCCGGAAATCGAGTTGGCCGGGCAAGGGGGTCACGGAAAACTGGGTGGATGGATGAGCGACGGATGGTGCGGGTCTCCAAGTACCTGTCCAAGCATCTGCGGCATCAGCCGGAGCTGATCGGGATCGCGCTGGACGAGGGTGGCTGGGTGGACGTGGACGTCCTTCTTCAGGCCGCCGGGGCGGGTGGGTTCCCCATCACGTTGGACGAACTCGAGCAGGTGGTGGCCGCCAACGACAAGCGGCGATATGTCCTTGAGGACGGGCGGATCCGCGCCAGCCAGGGCCATTCGGTGCCGGTCCACCTCGACCTTCCGGTGGTTGAGCCCCCGGCGGTCCTCTACCACGGGACGGTGGGGCGGAACGTGGCGGCGATCCGGGTGGAAGGGTTGCGGCCGATGAACCGGCACCATGTGCATCTGTCACCGGACCGGGACACCGCGAGCCGGGTCGGCGGGCGCAGAGGGGTGCCGGTGGTGCTGGTCGTGGACGCCGCCGCGATGCGCGCCGCCGGGCATGAGTTCATGGTCAGCGCCAACGGCGTGTGGCTGGTGGACCACGTCCCGCCGGGGTTCCTGCGTTTTCCCGGGTGATCGGGACGAGGGCCTCAGCGGGTGTGTCCAGGAAAGTTTCGGAATACGGTCACATGATGTTCGAATCCCGATGCGCCGTAGAACGCCAGCTCGCAACGGTATCTGTGGTCCGGAAGTGAAGCGGTGCGCAGCAGGCGATCGGAGTGTGAAAAGGGAAAGTTGCGAAACTGTTGACGACATGTGTTCGTAACACCTACCGTTGCAGCGATCGAGTTCAGGGCCCGGATGGAGGCCGTGGGACGAGCTTGGCTCGTCGGCGGATCCCGGGCGGTCGCGGGAGAACGGGGTCGGATGAGGGCTGCGCTGCTGGAACGGTTCGGGGCGCCTCTCGTGGTGCGGGGGCTGGATCTTGACGAGCCGGGGCCGGAAGAGGTGCTGGTCAGGGTTGAGGCCGCGGGGGTCTGTCACAGCGATCAGCACTACATCTCGGGGGATCTGCGGTGTCCGTTGCCTGTGGTGCCGGGGCATGAGGGCGCGGGGGTCGTGGAGGCGGTGGGGCCGGGGGTGACCCGGTTCGCGGTGGGGGATCGGGTCTGTCTCATGTGGCGGCCCCGGTGCGGGCAGTGCCGGTACTGCCTGGTGGGGCGGCCCGCGTTGTGCGAGGCGGCGGGGATCATGGTGGGGTCCGGCGGGTTGCTGGACGGGACCACCCGGCTGCACGCGGACGGGGCCCGGGTTCATCATCTGCTCGGGGTGTCGTGCTTCGCGGAGTACTGCGTGGTGTCGGAGCGGGCCGTGGTGCCGGTGCCCGAGGGGGTGCCGGCGGAGATCGCGGCGATCGCGGGGTGCGCGGTCATCACCGGGGTCGGCGCGGTGCTCAACGCCATCGGGCGGTGCGCCGGCGAGGCCGTCGTGATCTTCGGGGCCGGTGGGGTCGGGTTGTCCACCGTGCTCGGGGCGGTGCTCGCGGGGGCCAGCCCGATCGTCGTGGTGGACGTGGTGGTGGAGCGGCTCGCCATGGCCGAGCGGCTCGGGGCGACGCACACCGTCGACGCGTCGCGGCAGGACGTCGCGGCGGCGATCCAGGACATCCGGCCCGGCGGCGTCGAGTGGGCCGTCGAGGCGATCGGGCGGCCCGCGACGCTGGAGACGGCGTTCGAGGTGCTGCGGCCGGGCGGCACGGTGGTGGCGGTCGGGCTCGGGAAGGTCGGGCAGACGTTCAACGTGCCGCTGAACCTCCTGGTGCAGCGGGAGAAGCGGGTGGTCGGGAGCCTGTACGGGTCGGCCAACCCGCTCATCGACCTGCCGCGGCTGTTCGGGCTGTACCTCTCGGGACGGCTGCCGCTCGACACGCTCATCGGGCAGCGCTACCCGCTGGCCCGCATCAACGAAGCATTCGCCGACCTGACCAGCGGCTCCGTGGGACGGGGCGTGGTCCTGCCGTGGGAGACCCCATGACCGTGGCATCAGACACCCAGCCGGCCGAGTCCCGGTACGCCGTCTATCCCAGCCTGCGGGGGAAGGTCGCCTTCGTCACCGGCGGGTCGACCGGCCTCGGGGCGGAGTTCGTCGCCTCGCTGGCGGCGCAGGGCGTGCGGGTCGGGTTCGCCGACATCGACGACGAGGGCGCCGGGCGGCTGCTGGACAAGCTGGCCGGGACCGGGTGCCCCGAGCCGCTGTACGTGCGCGCCGACGTGTGCGACGTCGACCAGCTGCGCGCGGCGGTCGCGGCGGTGGAGGACGGGCTCGGGCCCGTCTCCGTCCTGGTCAACAACGCGGCCAACGACGTGCGGCAGGACATCGAGACCGTGGACGTCCCGGAATGGGACCACGGTATCGCGGTGAACCTGCGCCACCACTTCTTCGCGACGCGGGCCGTGATGGCGGGCATGCGGTCGCTCGGCGGCGGCTCCGTCATCAACCTCGGCTCGATCAGCGCGCACGTCGACTTCGTCGGCCTGCCGATGTACATCGCCTCCAAGGCCGCCATCGAGGGCCTGACCAGGACGATGGCGCGCGAGCTCGGCCAGGACCGCATCCGGGTCAACTGCGTCGTGCCGGGCTGGGTCTTCACCGAGCGGCAGCTGACCCACTGGGTGACGCCGGAGGTGCGGGAGAAACTGGCACAGGTGCAGTCGCTGCCCGACAACGTCATGCCCGCCGACGTGGCGCGGCTGGTGCTGTGGCTGGCGGCCGACGACAGCGCCATGTGCACCGGGCAGAAGTGGATCGTGGACGGCGGATGGATGTGAACGGGGGACCGATGGCAGAGCGAGAAGAGCCCGACCAGTACGAGCGGCAGGAGGGCCACGCCGCGAACCCGCGGCGCAGCGCGCACTGGTTCGCGGCCGAGGGCCGATCGGGCATGCTGTACCGCTCCTGGATGCGCAACCAGGGATACGGGCCGGACGTCTTCGACGGCCGCCCGGTCATCGGCATCGCGAGCACGTGGTCGGAGCTGGCCCCGTGCAACGCGCACCTGGACCGCGTGGCCGAGGCCGTCAAGCGCGGCGTGTGGATGGCGGGCGGGTTCCCGCTGGTCTTCCCGGTGATGGCGACCGGCGAGACCCTGCTGCGCCCCACCGCGATGCTGTACCGCAACATGCTCGCCATGCAGGCCGAGGAGCTGATCCGCGCCAACCCGCTGGACGGCGTGGTGCTGCTGTCCGGCTGCGACAAGACGACGCCTGGCCTGCTCATGGGCGCGGCCAGCGTCGACCTGCCCGCCGTGATGGTGACCGGCGGTCCCATGCTGAACGGCAAGTACCGCGGCCAGGACGTCGGCTCGGGCACCCACGTGTGGAAGTTCGAGGCCGAGATCAAGGCCGGCCGCATGTCGGCGCAGGAGGGCCACGTCGCCGAGGGCTGCATGGCACGGTCGAACGGCCATTGCATGACGATGGGCACGGCCTCCACGATGGCGTGCATGGCCGAGGCGCTCGGCATGCAGCTGCCGGGCTCGGCGGCGTGGCCCGCCGTGGACTCGCGCCGCTTCGAGGTCGCGCAGGAGGCGGGTCAGCGCATCGTGGCCATGGTCGAGGAGGACCTGCGGCCGAGCGCGATCCTCACCCGCGAGGCCTTCGAGAACGCGATCCGCACCAACGCCGCCATCGGCGGCTCCACCAACGCCATCATCCACCTGACCGCGCTCGCGGGCCGGCTCGGCGTGGACCTGGCGCTGGACGACTTCGACGCCCTCGTCAGGGACGTGCCGACCATCGTCGACCTGATGCCCTCGGGCCGGTTCCTGATGGAGGACTTCTGCTACGCGGGCGGCCTCCCGGTCGTGCTGCGCGAGCTGGACGAGGCGGGCCTGCTGAACTCCGGCGCCCTGACGGTGACCGGCCGCGGCGTCGGCGAGAACGTCGCGGACGCGGTCTGCTGGAACACCGAGGTGATCCGCCCGCTGGCCGAGCCGTTGCAGCCCGCGGGCACCGGCACCGCCGTCCTGCGCGGCAACCTGGCGCCCTCCGGCGCGGTGATCAAGCAGTCGGCGGCGTCGCCCGAGCTGATGACGCACGTCGGCCGGGCCCTGGTGTTCGACTCGCCCGAGGAGTACCACGCGGTCTGCGACGACGACGACCTCGACGTGACCCCCGGCGACGTGCTGGTCATCCGGGGCGCGGGGCCGAAGGGCTACCCCGGCATGCCCGAGGTGGCGAACGTCCCGCTGCCCGCCAAGCTGCTGCGCGCCGGGGTGACCGACATGGTGCGGATCAGCGACGGCCGGATGAGCGGCACCGGTTTCGGCACGGTGGTGCTGCACGTCGCGCCCGAGGCGGCCGTCGGCGGCCCGCTGGCGCTGGTGCGCACCGGGGACCGCGTCGAGCTGGACGTGCCGGCGCGCAGGCTGACGCTGCTGGTGCCGGACGACGAGCTGGAGCGCAGGCGCGCCGAGTGGGTGCCGCCGAAGGCCGAGGACGAGAGCGGCTACCGGTGGCTGTACCGGGAGCACGTCCTGCAGGCGGACGGCGGCGCGGACTTCGGGTTCCTGCGCGGCGGCCGCGGGAGCGAGGTGCCGCGCGACTCGCACTGACCTCGACACCCACCGAACGGGGCGCGCACCGTCAAAGAGGGCAGACAGGGCAAACAACCAAGCGTTGGGTCCAGATGACCGCTGCCCTCTACGATGGTGACTAGACAGTGAAAGCCCAGTTTCGGTGATGGAGCAACGATTGGTGTCTGACTCGATCGAACGGCGGGTCACCGTCGCCGACATCGCCGCCGAGGCCGGGGTTTCCCGCGCGACCGTGTCGAAGGTGCTCAACGGGCGTTCCGACGTGGCGCCCGCCACCCGGGTCCAGATCGAGGCCATGCTCGTCGCGCGGGGATACGTCCCCACGAAGCGCACCAAGCGGCCCGTGCTCACCGAACGCCGCGGCGGCCTGATGGAGATGCTGTTCAACGACCCCAGCACTCCATGGGCCGCCGAGATGATCCGCGGCGCCGAGGAGGCCGCGCGCGGCTCGCGCATCGGCATCGTGGTGTCCGTGCTGGACAGCGGCCCCGGCCGCGGCCAGCAGTGGCTGGAGGACATCGCCGACCGGTCGCCGCGCGGCATCATCCTCGCGCTGTCGGAGCTGACGGCGTCCGACCACAAGCGCATCGCCAAGCTCGGCGTCCCGGCCGTCCTGGTCGACCCCGTCGGCGACTCCGACGGCGACATCCCCTCGATCGGCGCGGGCAACTGGGGCGGCGGCATGGCCGCCACCCAGCACCTCATCGACCTCGGCCACCAGCGCATCGGCATGATCACCGGGCCGATGCGGTTCCTGTGCAGCCAGGCGCGGCTGGCCGGGTACCGCGCGACGCTGGAGCGGGCCGGGATCACCGCCGACGACGCGCTCGTCGAGCACGGCGACTTCCACTACTCCTCCGGCTTCAAGCTGGCACTGGCCCTGCTGGACCGCCCGGAGCCCCCCACGGCGATCTTCGCGGCCAACGACGAGCAGGCGCTCGGCGTGTACGCCGCCGTCCAGCAGCGGGGCATGCGCGTGCCCGACGACCTCAGCGTGGTGGGCTTCGACGACGTGCCGATGTCCCAGTGGGTGACGCCGCCGCTGACCACCGTGCGCCAGCCCATCGCCGAGCTGGCCGCCCTCGCCGTCCGCACGCTGCTCGCGCACCAGGACGGCACCGAGATGCCCGAGGGCCGGGTCGAACTGTCCACCAAGCTGGTGGTGCGCGGCAGCACGGCCCCCTTGTCCAGACGCCGGGCACGCTGAACAAGGTCGCCTAGTTTCGGTTCCGCCGAGGTCGTGTTTCGGTGGTGTGACCTGTGACGTCGCCCGAATTGCCCCGGGACGCTACCATGGCGTGCGGCTACTGTTTCCGAAATTGCCTCGAAACTCAGCTGGCGAGGATCTCCCGGGCGAAAGAGAGACCGACGTGATCGAGACCCACGACATCGTTCGCCCGGAGGGCGAGCTCGTCGCCGGTTTGCAGGCCATCGGCAGCGCCACCGCGAGCAGCGAGCTCAACCGTCTCGGGGTCCGCAGCGCGCACATCCGCGGCCCGGTCGCGCACACGCCCGGCGTCTGCGTCGCCGGTCCGGCGCTCACCCTGCAGTTCATGCCGAAACGCGAGGACCTGTACCCGGTCGACGAGTACGCCGACCCGGAGAAGCAGCTGCACCGCCACGTGCTGTACCACACCCGGCCCGGCGACATCGTGGTCGTGGACGCGCGCGGCGACATGGGCAGCGGCGTGTTCGGCGAGATGATGATGTTGTACTTCAAGAGCCGCGGCGGCGCCGGCGTCGTCGTGGACGGCTGCGTGCGCGACATCGGCAAGGTGCGCGATCTCGGCCTCGGCCTGTGGGTGCGCGGCGCCACCCCGAACTTCCACTCCCAGACCGGAATCTTCCCCACCGCGGTCAACGTGCCCGTGGCCTGCGGCGACACCGTCGTGATGCCCGGCGACATCATCGTGGCCGACGACGACGGCGCGGTGGTCGTCCCGATCAAGCTGGCCCCCGCCCTGCTGGCCGCGGCGAGCACCCACGCTGATTGGGAGGAGTTCTCCAGGTTCCGGCTGTCCCAGGGGGGCGACCTGCGCGCGTACTATCCGCTCTCGGAGGAGGCGCGGCCCGAGTACGAGCTGTGGCGCCGCGCCCGGCACGAGGCCGGCGCGTGACCGGGCGGTCCCCGGCGCGGCCGAGAGGAGCGGCGCGGTGAAGATCGTGGAGCTGGTGCCGTGGCTGGTGCGGTCCGGCGGCTCCTTCTGGGGCGAGTTCCTGTTCCTTCAGGTGCGCACCGACGAGGGCGTGGACGGCTGGGGCGAGGTCACCACCACGACCCGCGCCGCCAACCGCGGCGTCGCCGCCATGCTGCGGCAGGCCAACGAGCTCCTGGCGGGGGACGACCCCGCGAGGATCGAGGACATCTGGCACAAGCTGTTCCGGGCGTTCACCTACATGGGCAGCCGCGGCGCCGGGACCAACGTGGTCAGCGCCGTCGACATCGCGCTGTGGGACATCCGCGGCAAGGTGCTCGGCGTCCCGGTGCACGATCTGCTCGGCGGCCCCGTCCGTGACGACCTTCTCCTTTACACCCACCCCGACCAGTCCAGGTTCGGCACCCGGGCGGGCGTCGCCGACGAGATCGCCAAGATCGTGGACTCCGGCCACACCGCCATAAAATTCGACCCGTTCCCGCACGAACCGGGCCAGCCCGAGGCCAACGACCGCTACCTGGACGGCCGCCTGAGCCGGGCGCTGGAGCGCGAGGCGATCGAGCTGACCGCGCTGATCCGCGAGCTGGCCGGGCCGGACGTCGAACTGCTCGTGGACGCGCACGGCCGCTTCGACGTGCCCACCGCCGTCCGCCTCGGGCAGGCCCTGGACGAGGCCGGCGGCATCCACTGGTACGAGGAACCGGTGCCCCCGGAGAGCCGCCACGCCCTCCAGCAGGTGCGCGACCGCGTCCGGGTGCCCATCTCGGTGGGGGAGCGGCTGCACACCCGCTGGGACTTCGCCCCGGTGCTGGAGAACCGGCTCGCCGACTTCGTGATGCCGGACGTCACCTGGACCGGCGGCATCAGCGAGCTGAAGAAGATCGCCACGATGGCCGAGGCGTACTACGTCCCGGTCTCCCCGCACGACGCGAGCGGCCCGGTGAACCTCGTCGCCGGCGGGCATGTGATGCTGACGGTGCCGAACTTCTACCGCATCGAGTCGAGCGGCCACGACCTCGGTGCGTACAACCGTTTCCTGCGTACGCCCCTGGACAACCGTGACGGCCGCCTGAGGCTGCCTCCCGGCCCCGGCCTCGGGCTGGACTTCGACATGGACTACCTCCGGGCTCACGCGCAGGACGGTTTCGGCGGCTGAGCGTCTCGGAAGTGGTGAAGGAGTCAGGTGAACATCGTCAGGTATCGAACGCGACAATCCGCCGAGCCCAGGATCGGCCTGCACGACGACGGCACCGTCGCCGAGCTGACCGGTGTCGCGTCCCTCGCGGAGTTGTGGACGCTGCCGCTGGACGCGCTGCGCGCCCGGCTGATCGGCGGGCCGCTCGGTGAGCGGGTGCCGCTGGAGGACGTCGAGTTGCTGCCCCCGGTGGACGGCCGCACCGAGGTGTGGGGCGCGGGCGTCACGTACGAGACGTCCCGTGAGGCAAGGGTCGAGGAGAGCGAGCGCTCGGCGACCATCTACGAGCAGGTCTACGACGCCGAGCGGCCCGAGCTGTTCTTCAAGTCGGTCGGCTGGCGGGCCGTGGGCACCGGGGGAGACCTCGCCATCCGCCCGGACTCGGCGGTGGACGTGCCCGAGCCCGAGCTGGCCCTGGTGGTGAACAACCTCGGCGAGATCGTCGGCTACTCGGTGTGCAACGACATGTCCTCGCGCAGCATCGAGGGCGAGAACCCTCTCTACCTGCCGCAGGCCAAGATGTTCTACGGCGCCTGCGGCCTCGGCCCTTGGGTCACGCCCGTGTGGGAGGTCGAGGACCCCTACGACCTGCCGATCGAGATGACGATCATCCGCGACGGCGCGCAGGTGTGGCACGGCGAGGCGAGCACCGGCCGGCTGCGCAGGCGGCTCGACGGCCTGGTGGCGTACCTGATGCTCGGTGACGTCCACCCCGACGGCGTCGTGCTGTCCACCGGCACGTGCCTGGTGCCGCCGGCGCCGTTCACGCTCGCCGCCGGCGACGTGGTCGAGATCGGCATCGCCGGTGTGGGTGTGCTGCGCAACCCCATCGTCCGCGGCAAGCCCGGCGACTCCCCCGAGTCCATCCCTTCTCTGGAGACGACACTGCGATGACCACTTCGACCCCCGAACCGCTGCGCTGGGCCATCGTCGGCACCGGCGGCATCGCCAAGGCCTTCGCCGAGGACCTCCGGCTGTCCGACGCCGGCGAGCTGGTGGCCGTCGGCTCGCGCACCGCCGCCCGCGCCGAGGAGTTCGCCGCCCAGGTGGGCGCGCCCCGCGCGTACGGCGACCAGGCCGAGATGCTCGCCTCCGCCGACGTCGACGCGGTGTACGTCGCGACGCCGCACACCGCGCACAAGGACGCCGCCCTCGCCGCCATCGAGGCGGGCAAGGCCGTGCTGGTGGAGAAGCCGTTCACCATCAACCGCGCCGAGGCCGAGGAACTGGTCAAGGCCGCCCGGGCCCGGGGCGTGTTCCTGATGGAGGCCATGTGGACGCGTTTCCTGCCGCACATGATCCGCCTGCGTGAGCTGCTCGCCCAGGACCGCCTCGGCGACATCCGCCTGGTCACCGCCGAGCACGGCGTCTGGTTCCGCCACGACCCCGCGCACCGCATGTTCGACCCGCACCTCGGCGGCGGCGCCCTCCTGGACCTCGGCGTCTACCCGGTGTCCTTCCTGTCCATGGTCCTCGGCACCCCCGCCTCGGTACTCGCCTCCACCCAGTTCGGCGACACCGGCGTCGACGGCCACACCGCCATGATCATGAACTACGAGGCCGGCCGCCAGGGCGTGGCCACCAGCACCATGGAGACCTTCCTCGCCAACCGCGCCTCCATAGCCGGCACCGACGCCCGCATCGACATCGACCCCTGGTGGTACCGCCCCACCACCTTCACCCTGACCGCCCGCACCGGCGCCACAGAACGCTACGAGTTCCCCGTCCAGGGCAACGGCCTCCGCTTCCAGTCCGAAGAGGTGGCCCGCTGCGTACGGGAAGGCTTGCTGGAAAGCCCGACCCTGACCCTGGACGAGTCCTGCGAAATCATGGGAACGATGGACGAGGTCCGCTCCCAGGTAGGCCTCCGCTACCCGAACGAGTGACATAAGGGGGCGGCCCCGCAGCCGGGGCCGCCCCGTCCTGCGCGCCGGGAGCCGACCGGCTGGCGTCCCGGGCCAAGCCCTCGGCCGTCGGCCTGGCCCGAACCCCGTCGGCCTGGCCCGAAGCCTCGTCGGCCGTCGGCCCGGTCCGAACCCCGTCGGCCGTCCTCCGGCCTAAAACTTGTCGGCTGGCGCCCTTCGAAATGGTGCCTTCGGCGCAGTCTTTTTCAGGCGACCCTGACTCGGCCCACCACCCACCGCCGCGCTCCAGATCGGGTCTGGAACCCGCAATCCATGCCGCTCGCAGTGGTTGGTTGATATTCGACCGCCTGCGTCCGTGTCTGCGTCCGTGTCTGCGTCCGTGTCTGCGTCCGTGTCTGCGTCCGTGTCTGCGTCCGTGTCTGCGTCCGTGTCTGCGTCCGTGTCTGCGTCCGTGCCCGTGTCCGCGTTCGCGGGGTGGCGTCCATGTGCGCTGACAGGGCGCTGTGACGCCCGCGCTCGTGGGGGACGTCAACGTGCGGTGATGGATGCCCCGGGAATCGGGTGGGTGGTGGTCGACATGGTGGGAATTGACAACGGGTGGGCCAGTTCGCCTCGGCCGGAGTGGGTTTGTTGTGGTTGGTCCCTCGGTTGTTCCTGGTAGTTGAGCCGTGGCGGGTTTCTCGCCGTAGGACGGCGCCGGGTTCGCCGTACCACGTCCCGCCGTACCGGCGCCGGGAGACGCACCTAGAGGCGAGGCATGGATGGGCGCGCAGGGCGGGGCGCACCCGAAGGTGGCGCGCCGTGGGGGTGGCGCCGTGGGGGTGGCGCCGTGGGGGTGGCGCCGTGGGGGTGGCGCCGTGGGGTGGCGCCGTGGGGTGGCGTTCAGGTGCGCTGATGTGCGTGGTGGGGCCGTTCGCGGGGTGGTGTCAACGTGCGGTGATGGATGTCCTGGGGATTGGGTGGGTGGTGGTCGACATGGTGGGAATTGACAACGGGTGGGCCAGTTCGCCTCGGCCGGAGTGGGGTTTTTATGGGGGCCACGAAGAAAGGGTGGCCCCGCCTGTGCGTGGGGCCGCCCTTTCTTCTTGGTGCTTACGTCGTGGTGACGGTGGCTTCCATTACGCGGTCGAAGCCGATGTGGCGGCGGGGGCCGGTCATGGTGATGGGGAGGGTTTGGCGGATGTCGGTGCTGGAGGCGCCTATGCGTAGTTCTACGGCGCCGGGGTCGACCTGGCGGTGCCAGGACGGGCCGGTGTAGGAGGTTTGGTCGGCGTGCAGGGTCAGGGTCAGCTCGCGGGTCTCGCCGGGGGAGAGGTCTACGCGGTGGGCGGCGAGCAGGGACTGGACGGGACGGGCCACCTCGGCGACGGGGTCGTGCAGGTAGACCTGCACCACTTCGGACGACTCGCGGTCGGTCTCGTTGCGCAGGGTCACCCGTACGTCGAGGGTGCCGTCGGTGGGCCAGGTCGTGTCGCCGGTGACGCCGGACCAGGTGACGGGGGCGTAGGACAGGCCGTGGCCGAAGGCGAACAGGGCGGTGGGGTCGACGTTGCTGACCTCGCTGCGCTGGGCGAGGGGGGCGCCCAGGTAGGTGGCGGGCTGGTTGCCGCCGTCCCTGGGGAAGCTCACCGGGAGGCGGCCGGTGGCGTCGGAGCGGCCGGACAGGACGTCGGCCAGGGCGGCGGCACCCTCCTCGCCGGGGAAGAAGCCGCAGACCACGGCGGACAGGCGGTCGATCTGGCGGCCGAGTTCGTAGGGGCGGCCGACCAGCAGCACCAGGACCACGGGGGTGCCGGTGGCCAGGACGGCTTCGAGCAGTTCCTCCTGGCGCCCGGGGAGGCGGAGGGTGCCCGCGTCGCAGCCCTCGCCGGAGGTGCCGCGGCCGAACAGGCCCGCCTGGTCGCCCAGCACCGCCAGGCAGACGTCGGCGTCGGCCGCCGCCGCCACGGCCGCGGCGATGCCCTCGTCGTCGCCGCCGAGCACCGGGACGCCCTGCTCGTAGCGCACGTCGTAACCCGCGGCGTCGGCGCGCAGCGCGTCCACCAGGGTGGGCACCTCGATGCCCATACCGGTGTCCGGGTGGTGCACGCCGACGTGCATCGGGAACGAGTAGCAGCCCAGCATGGCCTGCGGGGTGTCGGCGCGCGGGCCGACCACGGCCAGCTTCAGGTTCGCGGCCAGCGGCAGCGTCCCGGCGGGGTTGTGCAGCAGGACGATCGAGCGGCGGGCCAGCTCGCCGGCCAGGGACCGCACGTCGGCGTCGTCGAGGACGACCTCGCCGTCCTCGTCCAGTACCGAGGACTCCGGCGTCCAGTCCGCGTCGAGCAGGCCGAGCGCGCACTTCTGCAGCAGCACCCGCCGCAGCGCGCGGTCGACCAGCGCTATGTCCACCTCGCCGCGCTCGACCGCGTCGACCAGCGGCGGGCCGAAGCAGTTCACCGTGGGCAGTTCGACGTCGATCCCGGCGGTGAGCGCCAGCCGGGCCGCGTCCGCGGGGGACGCCGCGACGTTGTGCAGGGTCTGCAGGAACGCGACGGAGAAGTAGTCGGCCACCACGGTGCCGGTGAAGCCGTAGGTGTCGCGGAGCAGGTCGGTGAGCAGCGTGACGTCGGCGGCGACCGGGGTGCCGTCGATGTCGGCGTAGGAGTTCATCACCGAGCCGGCGCCCGCGCGCAGCGCCATCTCGAACGGCGGCAGCAGCACGTCGGCGACCTCGCGGCGCCCGGCCGACACCGGGGCGAGGTTGCGGCCGCCCTTGGACGCCGAGTAGCCCACGAAGTGCTTCAGCGTGGCGATCACCCCGGCGGACTGCACGCCGCGCACGTAGGCGCTGCCGATGGTGCCCACCAGCACGGGGTCCTCGCCGATGGTCTCCTCGACCCGGCCCCAGCGCAGGTCACGGGCGACGTCCAGCACCGGGGCCAGGCCCTGGTGGATGCCGAGGCGGCGCATGGTGGCGCCGATCTGCGCGCCCATCCGCTCGACCAGCCCGGGGTCGAAGGTCGCGCCCCAGCACAGCGGCGAGGGGTACACACCCGCCTGCCACGCGGCGAGGCCGGTGAGGATCTCCTCGTGCACGACTGCGGGGATGCCGAACCGCCCGGCCGCCATGATGGACCGTTGCGCGGCGGCGAGGGTGGCCGCGCCCTTGGCGACGCCGACGGGTGTGGTGCCGAACGGCCGGGTCAGCTGCCCCATGCCCTCCTTGACCAGCTCGTCCCACGCGACGGGCAGCGAGGTGAACTCGTGCTGGTGCGGGGCCATCTCACCGTCGGCGTTGTCGATGCCCACCCAGACGCCGTAGAGCTGGGCGACCTTCTCGGCCACGCTCATCCGCGCCATCAGCGCCTCGACCCGCTCCTCGGGTGACCGGCCGGCGTCCTTCCACACCTCCGGCGCGGTGTCCGTGCTCACGGTGGTCATGTGTCACTCCGTTTCGTGTGGCTCGGTGCGGCCAGTCATTCCAGCCACCCGCCCGGCGGGGGTGCCAGCCGGTCGAGTTCTTCCCACAGCTCGCCGGGGACGGGGGTGGTGGCGAGTTCCAGGGTCGCGGCGATCCGCTTGGGCTCGGAGACGCCGACGATGGTCGACGTCACCCGGGGGTCGCGCAGCGAGAACTGCAGCGCCGCGGCGGCGAGCGGCACGTCGTGGGCCGCGCACGCGGTCTGCATGCGGCGGACCGCCTCGCGCACCGGCTCGTCGGTGTCGCGGTAGGCGTATCTGGGCTGGACGTCGGGGCCTTTGACGAGCATGCCGCCGCCGTACGGGGCGCCGTTGACGAAGGCGACCCCGGCGGCCGCCGCGTCGTCGAGCAGCGGGCCGGCGGCGCGGTCGACCAGGGTCCAGCGGTTGTGGTTGATCACAGCCTCGAAGACGCCGGTGCCGACGTACCGGCGCATGAGGTCCACCGGGCCGCCCGCGATGCCGAGGTGGCCGACCACGCCCTCGTCGCGCAGCATGACCAGCGCCTCCACGGCGCCGCCCGGGGCCATCGCCTCCTCGAAGGTGATGTGGAACTCCGGGTCGTGCAGGTACATCACCGGCACGCGGTCCACGCCGAGGCGCTCCAGGCTCTCCTCCACCGAGCGGCGCACCCGTTCGCCGGAGAAGTCCCCGGTGTCGGGGTCGGCGTCCGCCTTGGTGGCCAGCACGAAACCGTCGGGCAGGCCGCGGCGGCGCACCACGGCGCCGACGCGGCGCTCGGCGGTGCCGTTGCCGTAATTGTTGGAGGTGTCGAGGAAGTTGAACGGGCCGTCGAGCACGGCGTCCACCGTGGCCTCGGCCCTGGCGTCGTCCACCTCGTAGCCGTACAGGCGGGGCATGCTGGCCAGCGGGCTGGTGCCGATGCAGATGGGCGTCACGGCGAGCCCGGTCCGGCCGAACGGTCGCCGGGCGGACGGGTCTGTCGTCGGGTCGTCGGCCATGTCAGATCACGAACCTGTTCGAGGGCCGGCCGCGGCGGCCGGGCTCGGCCAGGAAGACGGTGCCGGCGGCGGGCTGGTCACGGAGCTGGTCGGGGGTGAGGTCCTCGGTGGAGGTGGAGATGTACAGCCGGTCCAGGTCCGGCCCGCCGAACGCGCACGACGTCACCTGCGTGACGGGCAGGCGCACCGTCTGGTCGATCTGGCCCTCGGTGTCGAAGCGGACCACGCACCCGCCGCCCCAGAACGCCACCCACACGCCGCCGTCGGCGTCGACGGTCAGGCCGTCGGGGATGCCGGTCAGGCCGGAGGTGTCGGCGAACGTGCGGCGGCCGGACAGGGCGCCGGTCGTCACGTCGTAGTCGAAGACGTCGATGCGGCGGGTCGGGCTGTCCGCGTAGTAGCACAGGGTGCCGTCGGGGGACCAGTCCAGGCCGTTGCTGATGGTGACGTCGGTGAGCACGGTGTGCAGCGAGCGGTCCGTGTCCAGGAGGTACAGCGCCCCCGCGCCGGGGGTGGCGTCGTAGGCCATGCTCCCGGCGAGGTAGCGGCCCGCGGGGTCGACGTTGCCGTCGTTCATGCGGATCTCGGGCAGGTCCGCCAGCGGCGCGGCGAGACGCTCGGTGAGCACGCCGCCCGAGGTCAGCGCCATGCCGTCGCCGTCCGCGATCAGCAGCGTCGCCGGGTCGGTGGTGGGGTGCACGGCGGTGATCGGGGCGGGCAGGTCGAACCAGCTGACCCCCGCGGCGGGGGTGGCGTCGAAGACCCGCCCCCGGGGGATGTCGACGAACCGCAGGAGGCCCGCGGCGTCGTCCCACACCACGCCTTCGAGGTGGACGCCGGAGACCTCCAGCCACGTCTCGGCGGTCAGGTCGCTCCCCATCACGGCGCCAGGGGGGTGATCGCGGCGGCGGCGAGCCGGTGGCCCTCGACCAGGCGGGCCAGCACCGCGTCGGTCGCCGGGTCCGGGCGGGTCTGCTCCGTGTGCGCGGCCCGCCAGGCGTGCAGGCGGCGCGCGCCCTCCGACCAGGTGATCGTGGGACGGAACGCGGGGACGAACCGCTTGATCTTGCTGTTGTCGAACACCGCGCTGTGCGCCAGGTCGCCGACGATCAGGTCCGACCAGAACCAGTCCGGCGCGATCTTCGGCAGGAACTCCGACGACAGGTGCAGCAGGCGGGGCTTCCCGCCGGAGGTGCGGGCGATGATGTCGTAGATCTCGTCCCAGGTCAGCGCCTCGTCGGAGGTGATGTGGAAGTCCTCGCCCACGGCCTGCCAGTTGCCGATCAGGCCGACCAGGCCGACGGCGAAGTCCCGCGCGTGCGTGAGGGTCCACAGGCTGGTGCCGTCGCCGGGCACGACCAGGTCGTCGCCGCGCGCGACGCGGTCCCAGGCGGTCCAGTCGCCGGGCAGCGGCGGGTTGGCGTCGTCGTAGGTGTGCGACGGGCGCACCACGGTGACCGGGAAGTCGCGCTCCTCGTACGCGCGGTGCAGCACGTCCTCGGCGGCGATCTTGTCCCGGGCGTAGGCCAGGAAGGGGTTGCGCCTGGTGGTCGACTCGGTGACCGGCCACTGCCGCACCGGCTTGTGGTAGATCGAGGCGGAGCTGATGTGGACGTACTGGCCGATGTTGCCGTCCAGCAGGTCGACCACGGCCTCGGCGTCCTTGGCGCCGTAGCTGAGGAAGTTGACCACGCTGTCGAACGCCGTGCCGGCGAGGGCCTGTCGCACGGACTCAGGGTCCTGGACGTCGGCGGTGATCGTGGTGACGCCGTCCGGGAGGGGGCGGCGGCCCGAGGTGCGGCCGCGGTTCAGGACGTGCACGTCCTGGCCCTGGCGCACGGACTCGGCCACGCAGGACGAGCTGATCGTGCCGGTGCCGCCGATATAGAGAACCTTCATGGGTGGACTCCAGCCGTTCTGGGAATACGAGGTCAGGTGCGTGACTTACCGGCGTACCAGTCCTCGAAGCCGTTCTCCACGATGCTGATCAGCAGGTCGTCGTTGCGGATGCCGATGGCCTCCAGCTGCTTGGCGATCTGGTCGAACATCGCCCACTTGGTGGTGACGTCGTACATGTGGACCATCTGGATCTGCACGCTGACAAGGCTCTGGCGGTCGACGCCGTTGTACGTGGGGTCGAAGACGATCTCGCCGGGGGCGTGGGTACGGAAGATCTGGAACTTGTCGGCCGGGTCCATCCCGAGCGCGTCCACCAGCGCTTGATGGATCCCTTCGCTGATCTGCTCGCCCAGCCGTTCGGCGAGGGAACGCTCAAGGTCGATCTGCACCAGTGGCACCGGTGGCTCCTTCGGAAAGTGAGGACGGAAACTTTCGGAAACTATCCGAAACTTCGTTGGTACGTTGACAACGTAGAACGGCCGGTCTCGGACGTCAAGGTACCGAGTGTCGCTATCAGGGGTGACAGCCGTGTTTCAGCTTGTCAGACGGCCTGTGGCCTATGAAAGCGGATGCTCGATAGTTTCGACGAACTTTCGGTCGCCGATCTACTACGGTAGGGCTCGGCGAATCGGTACCGATGTGGTGAAAGCGAGGCCGCTGTGAAGATCGCGGTGACAGGGGCGGGCGGAAAGGCCGGGCGGGCCGTGCTCCAGGACCTGCTCGCCCACGGGCACGAGGTGCGGGCCGTCGACGTGACGGGCGCGCCGGGCGACCGCGGCGAGCTGTGGCACGAGCTCGGAACGCCCCTGCTGCGGGCCGATCTGACCGACTTCGGGGACACGGTCGACGCCCTGACCGGCATGGACGGCGTCGTGCACCTGGCGGCGATCCCCGCCCCCGGCTACTTCACCGACGCCCGCACCCTCAACGTCAACAACGCCATCAACGGCAACGTCTTCCTGGCCGCCGCCAAGATGGGCCTCAGCCGCGTCGTCTTCGCGTCCAGCGAGACCGCGCTGGGCTTCCCGTTCGCCCCCGACGCCCCGCCGCGCTACCTGCCCGTGGACGAGGCCCACTACCCGATCGCGCTGTCGACCTACGCCCTGTCGAAGGTGGTCGGCGAGACGATGGCCGAACACATCTCAGGCTGGTCGGGCATCCCGATCGTCTCCCTGCGCCTGTCCAACATCCACACCACCGCCGACTACCCCAACCTGCCCGGCTACTGGAACGACCCCCTGACCAGGGTCTTCGACCTGTGGGGCTACATCGACGACCGCGACGTCGCCCAAGCCTGCCGCCGCGCCCTACTGGCCGACGTGACCGGCGCCCGCTCCTACGTGATCGCCGCCCACGACACCCTGATGAACCGCCCCACCGCCGACCTGGTCAAGGAAGTCTTCCCCGACGTCCCGCTGAACCGCCCGCTGGAAGGCCACGAGAGCGTCCTAGACATCACCAAGGCCCGCGAGGAACTGGGCTTCGCCCCCGAACACTCCTGGCGCGAAATGCTCTGACCTGCAAGTTCCCCACCCCTTCTCCGTCCCGTCGCGTCCCCCGCGTCCGCGGGGGCCCCGTGGGGGCAGCGCTCACGCGCGCTGATGGCGCCTACGGCGCCCACGTCCGCGAGGGGGCCGTGGGTGTGGCGCCCACGTGCGCTGATGGTGACTACGGCGCCCGCGTTCGCGGGGTTGCGTCATCGTGCGCTGCGGCGCCCGCGCTCGCGGGGTTGCGTCAGCGTGTGGTGATGGTGGGCTGCGGCGCCCGCGTTCGCGGGTTGCGTCAGCGTGCGGTGATGGTGGGCTGCGGCGCCCGCGTTCGCGGGTTGCGTCAGCGTGTGGTGATGTGGTGGGCTGCGGCGCCCGCGTTCGCGGGTTGCGTCAGCGTGTGGTGATGGTGGGCTGCGGCGCTCGCGTTCGCGGGTTGCGTCATCGTGCGGTGATGGATGCCCTGGGGATCGGGTGGGCTGTGGTGGACATGGTGGGAATCAACAACGGGTGGGCACATTTACCTCAGCCGGGGCGGGTTTGTCGTGGTTGATCCCTAAGTTGTCCCTGGTGGGTGACCCGTGGCTGGTTTTCCGCCGTACGGCGGCGCCGGGTTCGCCGTACCACGTCCCGCCGTACCGGCGCCGTTTGGAGACGCGCCAGGAGGTGTAAGCGCTGCGCTGGGGGAGCGCTGCACTGGGGTGCGCTGCACTGGGGTGCGCTGCACTGGGGTGCGCTGCACTGGGGTGCGCTGCACTGGGGTGCGCTGCACTGGGGTGCGCTGCACTGGGGTGCGCTGCACTGGGGTGCGCTGCACCGGGGTGCGCTGCACCGGGGTGCGCTGCACCGGGGTGCGCTGCACCGGGGTGCGCTGCACCGGGGGGGTGCGCTGCACGGGGGGCGCCGTGGGGGGGTGTTCACGTGCGGTGATGGTGCGCTGCGGCGCCCGCGTTCGTGGGGTTGCGTCAGCGTGTGGTGGTGGATGCCCTGGGGATCGGGTGGGTGGTGGTGGACATGGTGGGAATCAACAACGGGTGGGTCGATTCACCTGAGCCGGGGCGGGTTTGTCGTGGTTGATCCCTAAGTTTTCCCTGGTGGGTGACCCGTGGCTGGTTTTCCGCCGTACGGCGGCGCCGGGTTCGCCGTACCACGTCCCGCCGTACCGGCGCTGTTGGAGACGAACCAGGAGGCGCGGTGTGGGCGGGCGCCGCCCGGGGTGATGTGCGGGGGCGGGGTGATGTGCGGGGGGGGTGA
>NZ_JBHSRF010000020.1:0-119487 GCF_042658925.1 Sphaerisporangium aureirubrum | reverse complement strand
GGGTGGGGGGGGGGGGGGGGGGGGGGGGGGGGGGGGTGGGGGGGGGTGTGGGTGGGTGGTCTCTCAAGTTGGGTTTCGGGGCTCGCGTGGAGCCCGGCAGGCGCGGGGGTGCGGGGGTGTCCCCCGCATAGACACAGCCCTTGCGGCTTTCCGCGCGAAGCGCGCCCACCGCAAGGACCATTTTCAGAGGTGGCCGAGGTGGGGGGACCACTCGTTTTCAGAGGTGGCCGAGGTGGGGGGACCACTCGTTTCCCGGGGGCGGAACGTGTGGGTGCGTATGGGAACTGCGGGTGAGGGGGGTGGCTGCTAGGCTGATTTTTTGCTGAATGGGCCGGCCGGTCGCGTCATGTGAGGTCAAGTGAACACAGCTAACCGGTGGGTTATGAGGTGGGCGGCGCGGCCGTCGGCGCGGGTGCGGCTTTTTTGCTTTCCGTACGCGGGGGGCGGGGCGTCTATTTATCGCGGGTGGCATGAGCGGCTTCCCGCGCATGTCGAGGTGTTCGCGGTGCAGCCGCCGGGGCGGGAGTCTCGGCTGGCCGAGGCGCCGTACTCGCGGATGGCAGATCTGCTGCCGTCGCTCGCCGAGGGGTTGACGCCGCTGCTGGACAGGCCGTTCGCCTTCTTCGGGCACAGTCTCGGGGCGGCGGTCGGGTTCGAGCTCACCCGGTATCTACGGCGGACCGGCGGGGAGCTGCCCGGCCATCTTTTCGTCTCGGGGCGGCAGGCGCCGCATCTGCCGTCGCGCAACGAGCGCATCCACGCCATGTCGGACGACGCGTTCCTCGCGGGGGTGCGCAAGCTGGACGGCATCAGCCCGGAGCTGTTCGACCACCCGGAGCTGCTGGAGCTGCTGCTGCCTCTGCTGCGGGCGGACTTCACGCTCAGCGAGGACCACGCGTACCGGCCCGAGCACAAGCTGGACATTCCCATCACGGCGTTCCACGGGAGCGACGACCCGACGACCCGGGAGTCGGAGATGGCGGCGTGGGCCGCGCACACCAGCGGCCCGTTCGCGCTGCGTACGCTGCCGGGGGATCACTTCTTCCTGCGCGCCGAGCAGGAGCGGCTCCTGGCCGAGATCAGCGAGCGGCTGGGCTGAGCGCACGGCGGACAAGAGCCCGGTAATCGGGCATTTTATCCTTACTTATGACATTGTGCATTTACTAACGAACGGGCCCCAAAACCCGGCGTTCACCGAGGCAGACGGTCTGTACCGGCATATATTAATAAGATCGAAGGCGGTGTTTCGCGGCTGTCGGAGGACGACGACAAGTGACTCCTGATTTTGTGATCAAAGATCCCCGCAGTCGCGTCGAGTTACGCCTGCGCGGCGACGCGTCGTCCCAGGAACGGCTGGCGTTCCTGAACGACGCGAGCACGCGCATCGGAAGCACTCTCGACCTGACCCAGACGTGCCGCGAGGTGGTGGACGTGGCTGTGCCGCGCATCGCCGACGCCAGCGGGATCATGGTTCAGGAGCGTCTCATCACCGAGGGCGAGTTCCCCGGTCACCCCACCGACAGCGCGGCGCTGGTCCGGCGGCCCGCCACCGCGGTGGCGGTGGACAACCCCTGGGACTGGGCCACCGCCTTCCCGGCCGGGGAAGTCACCGTCTACCCGCCGTACCTGCCGCAGGCCCAGGCCATGGCGACCGCGAAGACCGTGCGGATCCCGTACATCGACCAGACGATCGCCGACGACAACGCCCGCGCCTTCGGGCGTCCCATCATCGCCCGGCTGCTGCTCGGCGGCTCGTTCCTCATCACCCCACTGATCGCCCGGGGCAACGTGCTGGGCTACCTGGTGCTGGTGCGCCAGCCGTGCAGTGAGCCGTTCCAGGAGCCGGACGCCGCGCTGGCCGAGGAGCTGGCCGCGCGCACCTCCATCTGCATCGACAACGCGCGCCTGTACCACCGCGAGCGGCGCACCGCCCTGGCGTTGCAGAGCAGCCTGCTGCCCGCGCGCCTGCACCACCCGCCGGGCCTGGAGATCGCGCACCGGTACCTCCCCGCCGGCGACCTGGCCGGGGTGGGCGGCGACTGGTACGACGTGATCCCGCTGCCGGGCGACCGCTGCGCGCTGGTGGTCGGCGACGTGATGGGGCACGGCATCAGCGCGGCGGCCACCATGGGGCAGCTGCGCACCGCGACGCAGACGCTAGCGATCCTCGACCTCGATCCGGGCGAGCTGCTGTTCCACCTGGACAACGTGGCCCGGCGACTCAACCCCGACCAGATCGCCACCTGCGCCTACGTGACGTACGACCCGGCGACCGGCGCGGTCGCGATGGCCAGCGCGGGCCACGTGCCGCCGCTGCTGGTGCCTCCGGGCGGCGAGGCCACGCCGCTCCCCGTCGTCCCGGGACCGCCGCTCGGGGTGGGCGGCGAGCGCCTGGAGACGTGCACGGCGACGCTGCCGCCCGGCGGCATGCTCGCCCTCTACACCGACGGCCTGGTGGAGACCCGGGACCGGACGGTCGACGAGGGCATCGCCACGCTGTGCTCGCTGCTGAGCGGCCCGCCGCGCGCACTGGAACGGGTCTGCGACACGATCGCCGAGGTGCGCAGGCAGGCCGACGAGCGCGACGACATGGCGCTGCTGCTCGCCCGAGCGGTGGAACGCGCCACCTGAGACGCCGCGGACACCGGAGTGCCGGGCGCCCGAGGGCACCCGGCACGCGAGGTGGGGAGATTCAGCCGACGGTCACGGTCTTGAGCGGCGTGCCCGGATCGTCGGGGGTGCAGGTGACGGTGACCTGACCGTACGTCTGGACGTCCGCCGTCACGGTGGCCTTGCCGGGGTGCAGCTCGTAGGTGCCCGGCTTGGACGGGGTCCACGTGGCGCCGAGCTGCATGCCGATCAGGTCGCCGCCGGGGAAGTACCCGCCCTTGGCCTCCGACTTCACGACGCCGGACTCCGGACCGCTGACATCGAGGTCGATGGTCGCGGTCCAGCTGTTGATGTCCACCGGGGAGTCGATGGGCGCCTTCACCGCCAGCGCGATCGCGA
Organism: Sphaerisporangium aureirubrum; assembly: GCF_042658925.1. Classification (NCBI taxonomy): domain Bacteria; kingdom Bacillati; phylum Actinomycetota; class Actinomycetes; order Streptosporangiales; family Streptosporangiaceae; genus Sphaerisporangium; species Sphaerisporangium aureirubrum. The sequence continues at coordinate 116,478 of NZ_JBHSRF010000020.1, read as the reverse complement.
CGGGCGAGCCCGCCTTGACCGCACCGGGGGTGAAGGTGGTGTACCCGGTGGTGCTGCCTTCCAGGGGTCCCACGCTCGGGATCTGGCAGGTGTACGGAGCCTTGAACTCGTACCTGAACGCCAGGGCCTGCCCCGCGATGGCGACGAGCGCGACCACCGACAGAACGGTCGAGGTCTTCTTACCGAGGGTGATCACCGGAATACTCCTTGGTCGATGCCGGGGCTCACGCCTGTGCCGGCTGGTCGGACTGCTCGCGCACCGCCGACGCCGGCTCCTCGGGACCCTCAGGCTCCTTGGATTCCTTGGCCTCCTTGGCCTTCTTGGCCGCCTCGGCCCCCTTGCGGTCCGGCACCGTGATCATGATGACCTGGTGGACGAACCACTCCAGCGGCCCGCGCCGCGCCCAGTTGCGCCACATCGTGGCGAAGACCAGGGCGAACAGCAGGAAGCTCGCGAAGATGTTGAACGAGAAGGGCGGTTCCCCGAAGGGCATGAGAGCCAGGAAGTGCCCGACGTAGATGGTGAGCGCCAGGCTGCCGGTCGCGGCCAGCGGCCAGAGCAGCCGGTTCCACGGGCTCTTGTCCATGATGATGAGGAACCCGCCGAGCAGCAGCGAGGCGATGCTCAGGCTCATCACCACCATGGGGATGCTGAGCGCGTACAGCTGGTGCGGCGGCGCCATCAGCAGCGACGCCCAGGGCACCGGCCCGCTGTCCGCCGTGCCGGGCACTCCCGAGCCGGGCGGGCGCAGCTCCTCCAGCACGCCGAGCGGGGTGGCCACGAACCACGACACCGCCAGCGAGGTCACGAGGCCGGCCAAGCCGAGCTTGATCATTCGCAGGCGCAGCAGGTGGTTGTTCAGGTCGAGCCGCCCGATCGCGAAGCCGGTCAGCAGCAGCGGCAGCGCGTACAGCATCTGGGGGTGCGTAGTGTAGAACAGCAGCCAGGCGGGCCAGTCCGCCGGGCTGAGCAGCACGTCGAAGCCGCTCACCGGGGGATAGGTGTAGAACTCCCTGGCGAAACCGCCCGCGTAGTTCAGCACGACCAGCGTGATGATCGGGTTGGCCACCGTCATGATGCCGGACGTGATGAACAGCGTCTTCGCGCTGAGCCCGAGCACCGGGATCAGCAGCAGGAACCACACGAAGTACCACATGAGGATCGGCTCGCCGATGCCGTCCATGTACAGCGAGAACGGCAGCAGGGCGAACGAACGCATGGCGAGCCTGCGCCGGGTGATCGTCATGGCATGCCCGGTCGGTGCCTTCGTGCCGCCGGTCATCAGCGCCGCGGAGAGGCCGGCGCAGAGGACGAACAGGCTCATCGGCCGGCTGGGCAGGTTCTCCTGCAGCCAGCCGAGGACCGGCACCGGCGAGGCGGGCGGCAGGATCGGCGCCAGCCAGCCGGTGGGGAGGACATGGATGTAGATCATGGCGAGGATGGCGAGTGCCCGGACCACGTCGAGGCCGAGGAGGCGTCCGAGAGGTCTGATCCGGGTCGGTGCTGGGGGGCTGGCTTGAGAAGTCATGTCACCGATCGTCCATACGTGGCAGATCGCTCATGCTCAGGCGACTGATGAGGTCCTCGAAGGGGGGATCCTGCCGATCGATCCCCGAGGCGACCATGTCGGCCAGCACCTCATCGGTCCCGCCGCCGAGGCGGGAGAGCCTGGCGTCCCGCCAGAATCGTTCGAGTGGGAAATTCTTAGAGTAACCCCGGGCGCCGAAGACCTGCATCGCCGTGTCGATGATGCGGCAGGCGCTCTCACCCGCGGTGAGCTTGAGCGCGGCGATCCCGTGCGAGGGCATGCGCCCGTCGCGCTGAGCGATGTCGACCAGCTGGGCCAGGCGGGCCTCCAGGTTCCACAACTCGGCCTGACAGGCCGCGAGGCGGTGCCGGATCGCCTGCTTGTCCATGATGCGGTCGTTGCCGATGCTGCGCCGCCGCGCGTACGCCACGGCGAGACGCAGGGCGGTGGCCGCCGAGGCGATCAGCTGCGCGCAGATGGCCAGCCGTTCGAACTGCAGCAGGTGCGTCGCGTACAGCAGGCCGACCCCGTGGTTGCCGAGCAGCGCGTCGGCGGGAAGTTCGGCGTCGAAGGTGACCTGGCCGACGTCGCAGCCGTGCAGGCCCATCGTGTCGAAGAACCCGTCGATGGTGACGCCGGGGTGGTCCAGCGGAAGCAGGAACAGGCTGAGGTCGCCGACGTGGGCCGGGTTCTCCATCTTGGCGAGCACCAGGATCTGGTCGGCCCGCCCGACGTTGGAGATGTACCGCTTGCAGCCGGTCAGCCGCCACCCGCCCTCCACGGCCACCGCGGTGGTCCGCATGCCGGCGAGGCTGGAGCCGCCGCGGGGCTCGGTGGCGCCGAAGCAGCCCACCGTGCGGCCGTCCAGCGCATCCTCCAGCAGGGCCTTCTGCCGCTCGCCCTTGCCGAGCCACTGCAGCGCGCCGATGAAGACCTCGCTCTGGCCCATGGCGACCAGCGCCAGGCCGCTGCTGACGTCGCAGATCTCCTGGCACATGGCCACGAGCCGCGGCACGCCCCGCTCGGCACCCCGTTCCCAGCGGCGGCGGAACAGGCCCGCCTCGCCCAGGGAGGCGATGACCTCCTTGGGGATGTGGCGGTCCTGTTCCCAGCTCTCGAAGTCTTTCTCGTCGAAGGCGGAGAGCATGCCGCGGACCTGCTCGCGAAAGCCGGCCACCTCGTCGCTCTCCGTCCCCGCGTACCCCCGATGAAGGCTCATGCCACGGGCTCCAGCCATTCCTGGTGGCTCGTGCCGTGCACGGCGTCGTGCAGATCCTTGATCAGGGTGGCGGTGACGTCACCGCGGTCGCCGCCGCCGATGGGACGGCCGTCCACCGAGGCCACCGGGACCAGCCCGGCGGCCGTGCCGGTGAGGAAGCACTCGTCGGCGAGGTACAGGTCGCTGCGCACCAGGTCGGCCTCGCGGGCCGGGATGCCGCGCTCGGCGGCCAGGGTGAGCACCGACTCCCGGGTGATGCCGGGGAGTGCGCCGCTGGTCGTCGGCGGGGTGATCACCGTGCCGTTCCGCACGATGAACACGTTGTGCGCCCAGCCGTCGGCGACGAAGCCGTCCTTGTTGAGCAGGAGCGCCTCGTCGCACCCCGCCATCTTGGCCTCGGTCTGCGCCAGCATCGCGTTGAGGTACTGGCCGGTGGCCTTGGCCGCGGGCGGCATCGAGTTGGCCGTGAAGCGGTGGAAGCTGGAGATCTTGGCCTTGACGCCCCCGGTGGGCGGTGCCCCGACCAGCGGGCCGTGCTGGGACGCGATCACCGCGGTGTGGAACGGCGCCCGCAGCGGGTCCGCGCCCTGGCCGAGGAACATGATCGGCCGCAGGTAGCAGTCGTCGAGGTTGTTGGCCGTGATGACGTCGAAGCAGGCCTGCCGGAGCTGGTCGACCGTGTACGGGGCCGGCACGCCGTAGATCGCTGCAGAGCGCCGCAGCCGTTCAAGATGATCGGTCAGCCGGAAGACCACCGTGCCCCGGTCGGTGGCGTGACTGCGGATGCCCTCGAAGAACCCGATGCCGTAGTGCAGGCCCAGGGTGCTGACGTGGACGGTCGCGTCTTCCCATGCTTTCATTTCGCCGTCGAACCAGATCTTGCCGCTCATGAGGACGCGCCTCCCTTCTCCCGTGTCGAAGTCGACTTACCTCAGTTCGGCCAGCGTCCGCCGGTCGAGTTCCCCGCTGTCGTGGAGTGCGCGGCAGCGAGCCCGCTGCACCTTGCCGGACGTGGTGACCGGGATCGAGCCCTTGCGGACGACCCGGACCGACGTCAGGCGCGTGCCGAGGATCTCGGTCACGGTCGCGCGGAGCCTGCGGGCGAGTTCCGCCGCGTCCTCGGGTGAACCGGTCAGCGACCGGTCGCCCTCGACCACCACGGAGAACCTGTGGTCCCCCGCCGAGTCGCGGAACGCCGCGCACGCCGAGACGTGGCTCGCGCCGACGTCGTGGCCGATGGCCTCGACGTCCTCGGCGAAGATGTTGCGGCCGGCCAGCGAGATGACCTCGTTGCGGCGGCCGAGCACGTACAGCTCGCCGTCGTGCACGAAGCCCGCGTCACCGGTGTCCCACCAGTCCCCCTGCCGGGCCTCGAAGCCCTCGGCGGTCTGGTAACCGGCCAGCAGCCACTCGCCGCCGAGATGGATGGGACTCGGCTCCAGGCCCGCCTTGACCCGCACGCGGTTGCCGGGCAGCAGCGGGCCGACGGAGACGTGCCCGCCGGGGCCGCGCACCGCGCCGCGCAGCAACGGTGTGCTGCTGGCGCCGACGATGCCCTCGGCCAGGCCGTAGCTCGGGCGGGTGACCTCCCACCGCCAGCCGAGCGGGCCCGCGGTGTCCTGGAAGTCGAGCAGCGTCTGCCAGTGCAGCCGCTCCCCGCCGCTGAGCGCCATGCGCATGCGCGACAGGTCGAGCCCGTCGTCGTAGGGCACCGACGCGGCGAGCCGGTAGGCGAAGTTGGGTGCGGCCGTCATGGTGGCCTTGTACTGCGACAACATGGTCAGCCAGTTGGACGGCTTGCCCGCGAACGTGCTCGGCGCGGCGATCACCATGTTCACCCGGGCGCACAGCCCGGTCATGAACATCGCGATCAGGCCCATGTCGTGGTACAGCGGCAGCCACGACACCAGGACCTCGTGGTCGATGTCCGGGATGCCCATGCCCTGCTCGATCATCGAGAGGTGACCGGCGAGCTGGTCGCCTCTGATGACGACGCCCTTGGGGGCGCCGATGCTGCCGGAGGTGAACTGGACCAGGGCCCGGTCGGGTATCGAGATGTCCGGGACCCTGCGCCGCTCGTGGTCGGCCTCGGCGAGCGCGGCCGGGTGCAGCGCGACGGCCTTCGCCGGCAGCGGGAGCTCGGCGGGGTCGTCCGCGGAGACGAAGAACCGGCAGTCCATGGTCTCCAGCACCGGGATGAAGTTGCTCCGGTACCACTGCAGCGCCGCCGCCCGCGGCGGAGGCGGCACGGAGACGACGCAGCCGCCCGCCATCCAGACGCCCAGCACCGACAGGATGGATTCCAGCGTGTTGCCGATGGTCATGGCGACGGGTGTGCCCGGCCCGACCCCTGCCTTGCGCAACCGCTCGGAAGCGGCGGCGGCCCTCGTGGCAAGGTCGGTGTAGCTCAGACGCGTCTCCGACTGGCGGTCGACGACGGTCAGCCCGCGGCCCTCGATGGAGAACGGCCGGACGATCTCCTCCAGGGAGAGGTGGCCGCGCGGCGGCTCCGCGCTCTCCAGGAACAGATCCTCACCGGCCGTCTGCCGATCGTCGGCGCTAACTGCCGATGCCGTCATGTCGACCGGCCACCGGCCTGGGCGCCCACCGTCGCCTCCTCGGCGGTCATCTCCTCCATGGCCCGCTGGTCGGCGAGCAGCGCGCGGTCCATGATGGTCTCCACCTTGGGGTCGGCGAGCGCCCTGCGCTCCAGCTCTTCCCGGATGTAGGACACGTGCCAGGTCTCGTCCTTGACGATGCCGCGCAGCGTCCGCCGGATGATGGACGGGATCTCCTGGATGTCCAGGTGCTCCACGTACTGCGCGCAGCCGCGCCGCTCCGACACCCAGGTCAGCGCCAGCATCTCGTCGAGCGTGCGCGGGATGCCGAAGTGGTGGCCCAGACGGGTCTGATACGGCTCGTCCACCGGCATGATGTCGCCGCCGAGGTCGTGGATCGCCTTGGTCCACAGCCAGGCGTGCACCGCCTCGTCACGCAGGTGACGGGTCAGGTCGTTCTTGAGCTGCAGATTGTCGGCCAGACGGCTCAGGCGCAGGATGACCCCCGCGCCGTGCACCTCCGCCGCGCGGTACTGGTTGAGCAGCCACATGGGCTCGTGCTCATCCGGTGCCGCGTACGCCCCCGGTGTTGTGTTCTCGTACTCGTCCGTGATCACGCGTCACTCCCCTCCATGGCACCGACCAGGACCTTCGCGACGCTTCCCACCGTCTGGAAGTCCTCCATCGAATTGAAATCCAGCTGCTTCCCCGTCTCCATGTGAAGCGCGGCCAGTAGTTCGGCGGCGTCCAACGAATCCAGCCCGAGATCGTTGACCAGATGGGTGTAGGGGGAAATGTCCTTGAGCGCGATGGAACGCCCTCGGCTAATCAGCTTCGAAACGAGATCGATTGCCTGTGCCTCGGTCATGTCCCGACTTCCTCGCATAGAGAAGCAATTCAGGCACAGAGTTCCATAGCGGAGCGCCACCGGTCAAGCCGGTTTGCGGTAGGGAATGTGATATGAATCACAACGCGCCGGACAGCGTAATGAAATCCCTTTGAAAGGCGTATCCATTACCCTGCGCCAACGACGTCGAACGGGGGCTCCAGATAACGGCGACGACGTTAGCGACAATCACATCTCCCGGCGTCCTCGCGTGTCACCTGATCAACACACGATCCGCTGACCAGCGGAGATGCACCTATGGGTACCCGGAAGAGTGATTTTAAAACCACTTCGCACAAGGAGTTCGCGTGCCGGCCGACGCGCCGGACATCACACTGAAAATAAATTGAAAAGTGATCTTCATAGTCTGACGATCGCAGAGCCAGGTGGACCACAGGATGGGGGCGTAGAGTCGCGATGAGAGAAACGCCGCGCGGTGACGTGGTCGATACCGTCGAATTGAACCATGTCGAGTTCTATGTCAGTGACGCCGACGCGGTCGCCGGCGGGCTGACGACCCAATACGGCTTCCGGCCGGTGGCCCGCAGCGGGCCCGGCGAAAGCGTCCGCTCCATCGCCCTGAGGCAGGGCGGAATCACGCTGGTCGTGACCTCCGCCGCGTCCGCCGGGCATCTCGTGTCCGAATACGTGGAAACGCACGGCGACGGCGTGGCGTCCATAGCGTTGCGGGTGGACGACGCCCGGCAGGCGTTCGACCGCGCCGTGACGCGCGGCGCCCGCCCGGTCTCGGCGCCCGCGCCCCTCGGCGACGGCGGCGTCGCCGCCTCGATCCAGGCGTTCGGCGACGTGGCGCTGCGGTTCGTGCAGCTGCCTTCCGGCGCCGGCGACAACCCGGTGCCGTGGCTGCCGCCCGTGGCCGACGCCGAGGACCCGAGCACGGGCCTCCAGGTGCTCGACCACTTCGCGGTCTGCCTGCCGCCCGGCGGGGTCGACCCGCACGTCCGGTTCTTCGAGAAGGTCCTCGGCTTCACGATGATCTTCAAGGAGCGCACCGTCGCCGGAGAGCAGGTGATGGACTCCAAGGTGGTGCAGAACGCCGCCGGGGACATCACCCTCGTGCTGCTGGAGCCCGGCCACATCGGCGGCGAGCCCGGCCAGATCGACGAGTTCGTCAAGGCGAACTCCGGCCCCGGCGTGCAGCACATCGCCTTCTCCTGCGAGGACATCGTGCGCACCGCCGGCACGCTGCAGGAGCGGGGCGTCGAGTTCCTCAACCCGCCGGACAGCTACTACGAGATGGTCAGCGGCCGGGTGCCGGTGCTGCGCGAGCACACCCTGGAGGAGCTGGAGCGGCTCAACATCCTGGCCGACCAGGACCACGACGGCCTGCTGTTCCAGAGCTTCACCCGCTCGGCCACACCGCGGCGCACGTACTTCTTCGAGGTGATCGAGCGCGCGGGCGCCACGACCTTCGGCAGCGGCAACATCAAGGCGCTCTACGAGGCCGTCGAACTCGAGCAGTCGCGGCAGAAGTCCTGACCATGTCGGTGCGCCCTTTGACCATCGGTGAGGTCGAGCAGGCCGCCGAGGCCGTGCTCCCGCCGGAGACGTGGGACTTCGTCTCCGGCGGCAGCGAGGCCGAGGTGACCCTGCGCGCCAACCGGGCCGCGTTCGACCGGATCCAGCTCACCCCGCGGGTGCTGACCGGTGTCGCGGCCCCGGACACGTCGGCCCGGCTGCTCGGCACCGACACGACCCTGCCGATGGCGGTCGCGCCGATCGCGTACCACAGGCTGTACCACCCGGACGGCGAGCTGGCCGTGGCCCGCGCCGCCAAGACGCTCGGCGTCCCGCTGACGGTGGCGACCCTCAGCAGCCACCGGCTGGAGGACGTCGCGGCCGTCGGCGGCCCGCTGTGGTTCCAGCTGTACTGGCTGCGCGACCGCGGCCAGATCCTGGACCTGCTGCGCCGCGCCGAGACGCTGGACTACCGCTGCGTCATGCTCACCGTCGACTGCCCGCCGTACGGCAGGCGGCTGCGGGACGTGCGCAACGGCTTCCGGCTGCCGCACGACGTGGTGGCCGCCAACCTCGCCGACCCGCACCGGCACGTCGCGCGGGCGGGCGAGCCCGGCGCCGCGTCCGCCATCGCCTCCCACACCGACGCGATCATGCATCCGGCGCTCAGCTGGAGCGACGTCGCGTGGGTGCGGGAGAACACCCGGCTCCCGCTGGTGCTCAAGGGCGTGCTCGACCCGAGGGACGCGGTGCTGGCGGTGGAGCACGGGGCCGACGCCGTCGTGGTGTCCAACCACGGCGGCCGGCAGTTCGACGGCGCCCCGCCCGGCGTCACCGCGCTGCCCGATGTCGCGGAGGCCGTCGCCGGCCGCTGCGAGATCCTCGTGGACGGCGGCGTACGGCGCGGCACCGACGTGCTCAAGGCCATCGCCCTCGGCGCCGACGGCGTGCTGGTGGGCCGGCCCGTGATGTGGGGTCTCGCCGCCGACGGGGAACGTGGCGTGGAGACCGCCATCACGATCGTCCGCGAGGAGTTCACGAACGCCCTCGCGCTCACCGGCTGCCCCGTCCCGGCGGCGGCCCGCGACCTCCGGGTCACGCTCGCGCAGGAGGACCGTCAATGGTGATCGAAGGCTTCGAGGGCGAGCCCGGGTCCCGCCCGCCGATGGCGGACCTGCTGACCGCGGGGCTGCACGCGTCGCTGACCGACCCGGCGCTTGAGGGAATGAACCTCCTCAACGAGCTGGTGATGCGCTTCCCCGACGCCATCTCCTTCTCCGCGGGGCGTCCCTTCGAGGGATTCTTCCGCGTCGAGGACCTGCACCGGTACCTGCGCACCTACTGCGACCACCTGGAGAAGGAGCTCGGGTACACCTCCGAGCAGGTGGTGCGGACCCTGTTCCAGTACGGCAGGACCAAAGGCGTCATCCACGAGCTGATCGCGCGCAACCTGGCCGTCGACGAGGGCATCAAGGCCGACCCTGACTCCATCGTGGTCACGGTGGGCTGCCAGGAGGCCATGTACCTGGTGCTGCGGGCCCTGCGCACCGACGAGCGGGACGTGCTGCTCGCGGTGTCGCCGATGTACGTCGGCATCACCGGCGCGGCGAAGCTCGTCGACATGCCGGTGCTCGGGGTGGAGGACGGCGAGGAGCTGTCCGACCTCCAGGCCGTCGTCGACCGGGCCAGGGCCGAGGGACTGCGGCCCCGCGCGCTGTACCTGGTCCCCGACTTCTCCAACCCCTCCGGCCACACCCTCTCGGTGGCCACCCGGCACCGCCTGCTGGAGATCGCCGAGCGCGAGGACCTGCTGCTGCTGGAGGACAACCCCTACGGCCTGTTCTCGCTGGAGGACGAGCGGATGCCGACGCTCAAGTCCCTGGACACCGGTCGCCGGGTCGTGTACCTCGGATCGTTCGCCAAGACCTGCTTCCCCGGCGCCCGCGTCGGGTTCGCGGTCGCCGACCAGTACGTGTGGGACGGCCGGAGCGAGCGCGCCGAGCTGTTCGCCGACCAGCTCTCCAAGATCAAGAGCATGCTGACCGTGAACACCCCCGCGTTCGCCCAGGCGCTGGTGGCCGGCAAGCTCCTCGAATCGGGCTACAGCCTCTCCTCCGCCAACGAGGACCTGCGCCAGGTGTACAGGAACAACCTGCGGCGGCTGCTGGACGGGCTGGCGCGCCGCTTCCCGCCGGACGGCCCGTACAAGGTGACGTGGAACACCCCGGGTGGCGGGTTCTTCGTCGTGCTCGACGTGCCGTTCACCGTGACCGACGACCTCCTCGAACACTGCGCGCGGGAATACGGCGTGCTGTGGGTCCCCATGCACCATTTCTACGACGGGCGTTCCTCGACGAATCAGCTCCGGCTTTCATGCAGCGCGCTGAGCGCCGGGCAGATCGACGAGGGACTCGACCGTTTCGCCGACTTCGTGGCCGATTCAATGAATTGACTTCCCACGGGCAACGCCATTCCGGGTCCCGGCCGCCGACCTGCACGGCCGGGCTGTCAGTCGCTATTTAAGATCGCCGGGGGTGACGACGGATGAGTGCGGTGTCCGGTGCGGAAACATTATGGAAATCGATCGAACGGGAGGGTTATCCGCTGGCGCGGGTCAGGTGCCGATGCTAGCCTTTTACCAGCAAAGCGGTATTAATAACTGAGTGCCCCAATCAAGTGCCATTCTGGCCATAAACGGGGCCGGGCAGGTTAATCTCCCGGCGGTCGAGAGCCTGCTCTTTCAAATTACCGGCAGCACTCGATATCGGAGACCATCATGATGCCTGCGGACAACCCGATCCATGTGATTTCCCCCGACGAGGCGGACGCGATCGAGAACCTGACGCTGAAGCTTGCCCAGCAGTACAGCGGCCCCGAGGACGAGGAATTACTGCGTGAGCTCCCCGTCATCGCCGCGGACCTGCCGGTGGCCCAGCGCAGGTACATCCGCAACTTCGCCCTGGACGACCACCTCGGATACTGCGTCATCCGGGGGCACAAGATAGACGACGAGCGCGTCGGCGACACCCCCGGCCACTGGCGCGGGCGGCCGACGCCCTCCCCCGAGTTCGCCGAAGAGATCCTCATGCTGCTGCACGGGGCGCTCCTCGGTGAGCCGTTCGCCTGGCGCACCCAGCAGGACGGCCGGCTCGTGCACGACATCTTCCCCATCAAGGGCTACGAGACCGAGCAGATGGGCATCGGCAGCACCGAGCTGCTGACGCTGCACACCGAGGACGCCTTCCACCCCTACCGGGCGGACTTCCTCCTGCTCGGCTGCCTGCGCAACCTCCAGGGGATCGCGTCCATCGTGGCCGACATCCGGGTCGACGAGCTCTCCGAGGAGCACATCGACATCCTGATGCAGAACAGGTTCATCATCCGTCCCGACGACTCCCACCTGGCCGAGAACAACCTGACGACCGTCTCCGACGGCGCGAAGTTCAGCGAGATCGACCGGCTCAAGAAGGACGACGTCCGGGTCGCCGTGCTGTGGGGCGACCGCAACAAGCCCTACATCAGGATCGACCCGTACTTCATGGAGGTCCCCGAGGACGACCCGGAGGCGAAGGCCGCCTTCGTCGCCGCCGAGGAGATGCTGGAGCGCAGTGTCGAGGACGTCGTGCTCGAACCAGGCGACATTCTCATCATCAACAACCACCGTCTCGCGCACGGCCGGCGGGCGTTCATCGCGTCGTACGATGGCCGGGACCGGTGGCTGAAGCGGGTCAGCGTGACCACCGACTTCAGGAAGTCCCGCGCGCAGCGCGGCGCGGCGACCGCACGATTGATCTGACGCCTGGCGGAACAAGCAGATTCCCCATCTGAAAGTGCGTGAAACCGTGGAAACTACTGAGGGCGCCGCGAAAGCGAGCGCCGGCCAGGGGGGCGGGCTCCGCTCCCCCTGGCGGCTGCCGGATACGGCGCGAAGCATTCTGATCGTCCTGCGTGTCCTGCCCCAGGTGGGCAGGACACGCACCTGGGCGCTGGCGGTCTGCGTCGTGCTGGCGGCCGCCCTTCCCATCGCCATCGCGGTGACGACCGGTCTGCTCATCGGGGCCATCGTCGACGCCGTCAAGGCCGGTCCCGACTCGCCCGCGGCGGGCACGGCCGTCGGCCTGCTCGTCGCCATCGGCGCGATGGTGGTGGTCGAGCGGGCCGTCATGCCCATCATGGCGGCCTCGGCCTCCACCCTCGGGCGAGACCTGGACCGCTACCTGCAGGAACGTGTGCTGGCCGCGGTCAACAGGCCCGGCGGCATCGCCCATCTCGAGGACCCGGCGATCCAGGACGAGATCCGGATCGTGCGGGGCCTCGGCATGAGCGCCTACCGGCCGAGCCAGACCGTGGAGGCCCTGCCGACCGTCCTGGCGAACTGGCTGGGCGCCCTCGGCTCGGTCGTGGTGCTGTTCGCGTTCGAGTGGTGGCTCGGGCTGCTGTGGCTCATCGCCTGGCCGCTCGTGGTGTACCGCATGCAGAGCGACTACGCGCGGATCGGCGAGGAGGGCTACAAGCAGAGCACCGAGCTGCGCGGCGTGGAGTACACCCGCGACCTCGCGCTCACCGGCCCCGCCGCCAAGGAGATCCGGGTCTGGGGCATCAACAACTGGCTGGTCGACCGGTTCGACCGCACCTGGCGCAGCGCCATCGCGCCGGTGCGCGACGCCCGGCGCCCCCGCCCCCTCGTGGTGCTCGCCTCCAGCGGCACCATCCTGGCGCTGAACGTCGCGTCGTTCGCCCTGCTGTCGTACGGCGCCATCCGCGGGAACCTGGAGATCGGCGCCCTCGCGGTGTTCATCCAGGCCCTGCTCGGCGCCAACTCCTACGCCGTGGGCGACGAGCACTTCTACCTGTCGTACGCCTCGGTCACCGTGCCGAAGCTCCTCACCCTGGAGGAGCGCCTGTCGGCGGAGGCCACAGCCGGGGAACGCGAGCCGAAGGCGCTGTCCGCCGCGGTCTCGCCCGAGGTGCCGGAGAAGGCGATCCGGTTCGAGGGGGTGTCGTTCCACTACCCGCGCACCGAGCGGGCCGTGCTCTCGAACTTCGACCTGGAGATCACCGCGGGCCGTTCGCTGGCCATCGTCGGTGAGAACGGCGCCGGCAAGACCACCCTGGTCAAGCTGCTGAGCGGCCTGTACGAGCCGAGCGGCGGCCGCATCACCGTGGACGGCGCCGACCTCGCGACCCTGGACCCCCAGCAGTGGCGGCGCCGGGTCGCCGTGCTGTTCCAGGACTTCTCCCGCTACCACCTGCCGGTGCGCGACAACATCGGGCTCGGCGCGCCCGAGCACGCCGGCGACCTGGACATGATGCGGGCCGCCGCCGAGAAGGTCGGCGTGCTCGACGTCATCGAGGCGCTCCCCCACGGCTGGGACACCGTGCTGTCGCGCGAGTACGAGAACGGCGTCGACCTGTCCGGCGGCCAGTGGCAGCGCATCGCGCTGGCCCGCGCGCTGTTCGCGGTGGAGGCGGGTGCCCGCGTGCTGGTGCTGGACGAGCCCACGGCGGCGCTGGACGTGCGGGCCGAGGCCGACCTGTACGAGCGCTTCATCGACCTCACCGAGGGCCTGACGACCATCCTGATCTCGCACCGGTTCTCCACGGTCCGCCGCGCCGAGCGCATCATCGTGGTCCGCGACGGCCTGGTGGCCGAGGACGGCACCCACGAGGAGCTGCTGGCGCTCGGCGGCAGGTACGCCCACATGTTCAACCTGCAGGCCGGCCGCTTCCACACCGGTTCCGTGGTATCCGGCGAAGGAGCAGCAGATGCGTGACACGTTCCGCGCGTTCGCCACGACGATCGGCTTCGGGTTCCGGGCCGCGCCGTGGCACGCCGCGTTCCAGATCGTCACCGAGATCGCCCTCGGCCTGGTGGGGCCGTTCACCGGCTACAGCATGAAGCTGCTGCTCGACGCGGTGCAGGCCAAGGACCTCGACCTCGCGCTCGTCGGCGGCACCGTGCTCAGCGTCACCATCGCGGTGCTGCTGGTCGCGATGTACTACAACGCCCACTGCATCTTCACGGTGATCGAGCGCACGCAGGCGCTGGCCGACCGCAAGCTGATGACCCTCATCGGCGGCATCGACAGCCTCGCGCACCACGAGCGTCCCGAGTACCTCGACCAGATCTACCGGCTGCGCGAGGAGCGCGAGAGCCTGGCCGAGATGACCAACGCCTCGGCGGGCTTCGTCGCGGCGCTGGTCAGCTTCGCCGCGACCTCGGTGCTGCTCGCCCAGGTGCACCCGGCGCTGCTGTCGCTGGCGCTGGTGGCCGGCATCTCGATGTGGATCAGCAGCAAGGCCAACGACATCCGGGTCGAGGCCCAGGAGGAGACCAGCGAGCCCGAGCGGCTGCGGCGCCACATGTACGACATCGGCACCACGGCCGGGGCCGGCAAGGAGCTGCGGATCTTCGGCCTGACCAAGGAGATCGTCCGCCGCCACCACGAGACCTCCGACCTGGTGCTCTCGGCCCGCAACGAGGCCGACTGGCGGGCGGCCCGGCTGAAGTCGATCGACGCACTGATCAACGCCGCCGCGTTCGTCGGCGCGATCGCCCTGGTCCTGATGCTCGCGCTGAGCGGCCGGGCCACCATCGGCGACGTCGGCCTGGTCGTGACGCTGGCCGTGGAGATGGGCATGGTCGTGGCCGGCACCGTGGGCTACGGCGGCGACTTCCTGTGGACGCTGAAGCAGGCGCGCCGGTTCATCTGGCTGGAGCAGTACGCCAAGTCGGCGGTGAAGGCCACGGCCGACCCGATGCCGGCGCCGAAGCGGCTCGGGCACGGCATCGACCTGGACGCCGTGACGTTCCACTACCCCGGCACCGAGCGTCCCATTCTGGAGAACGTGTCGGCGCACCTGCCGGCGGGCGCGGTGGTCGCGCTGGTCGGCGAGAACGGCGCGGGCAAGACCACGCTGGTCAAGCTGCTGTGCGACTTCTACCAGCCGGACGGCGGGCAGATCCTGGTCGACGGCGAGGACCTCGCGCGCATCCCCACCCGGCAGTGGCACCAGCGGGTCAGCACCGCCTTCCAGGACTACGCGCAGTTCGAGTTCCAGGCCAGGGAGACCGTCGGCGTCGCCGTCACCGCGAAGATCGACGACGACGGCGCGCTGAACGGCGCGCTGGCCAGGGCGGACGCCACGTCCATCGTCGAGGCGCTGCCGCAGGGGCTCGACTCCCAGCTCGGCACCACCTGGAGCGAGGGCGTCGACCTGTCCGGCGGCCAGTGGCAGAAGCTGGCCCTGGCCCGGGGGCTGCTGCGCGAGGACCCGCTGCTCGTCGTCTTCGACGAGCCGACGGCCGCGCTGGACCCTCAGACCGAGCACGCCCTGTTCGAGCGGTTCGCCGCGGCGGCCCGCGCGGGCCACGACCAGGGCACGGTCACCCTGCTGGTCTCGCACCGCTTCTCCACCGTGCGGATGGCCGACCTGATCATCGTGCTGGAGAACGGCCGCATCCGCGAGATCGGCGACCACCAGCAGCTCATCGACCGCGGCGACCTGTACGCCGAGCTGTACGAACTCCAGTCCCGCGCATATCGCTGAACCGCCCAGTTGATCTATATATCCCGCATACCTTTTACACCGATACGTCAGAGCAGGAGAGAAAATGAACGCGTTCGACGACCCCGACGGCCGCTTCCTGGTGCTCGTCAACGACGAGGGCCAGCACTCGCTGTGGCCGTCCTTCGTGAAGGTGCCCGCCGGGTGGAGCGTCGCCCACCCCGAGGACACCCGCGAGGCGTGCCTCGACTACGTCAACCAGAACTGGACCGACATGCGTCCGAAGAGCCTGGTCGAGCGGATGAACGCCAAGGTCGAGGCGTAGTTTTCCGGGTTTTCCCGGTTCCAGCACGACGAAGGGGGCCCGCCGGTCGGCGGGCCCCCTTCGTCGTGTCCGTCCTAGTAGATGGTCCGGGAGTCGGCCGTACGCCGGGCGGCCCGCGACTTGCGCAGGTCACGGGCGACGTTGAGCCGCTTCAGCCACCTGTCGGTGCCGTCGAACCGCGCCTTGAACGCCTTGCGGCCGTGCACGGCGCGGTGGTTGTCCAGGAACAGGATGTCCCCCGCCTCCAGCACGACCCCGCCGATGGAGGCGTCGATCTCCTTGATGATCGCCTGGAGCGCGGCGGCGGCCTCGGGGTCGTCCTCCGGCACCTCCATGAAGTACGGGTCCAGCCGCAGGTACGGCTTGTCGGGGTGCCCGAACAGCATGGCGATCGGCTGGGGGTTCTCCTCCAGGCTCAAGATCCACTCGTAGCTGCGGTCCAGCAGCTTCTGCGTCTCGTGGTCGGGGGCCTGTCCCCCGGACCGGTTGTGCGGCAGGTGGGAGCGGTCGGGCCGGATGGGGAACCGCTCCTGGCGCATCACCTCGGCCAGCTCGGCGTCGATCTCGATGTCGTCCACCGACGCGCAGGTCGTCTCGATGCCCTCGTGGTTGCGCATGCACATCAGGCCGACGTAGTCGGTGCGTAGCGGGTGGAAGGCGTCCTCGGTGTGCCAGGTCAGCAGCTCCTCGCTGCCCGACCCGAGCTGCTCGTGCTTGTGCTCCTCGATCGGCATCACGTCGTGCATGAGCCGGCCGGCCTGCTGGGTGGCCCACGCGATGGGGTCGCCGAGCAGGCAGGCGCACAGGTAGAAGAAGAACTCCTCCGCCAGCGTGCTCTTGGCGCCGATGCAGTCGCGCCAGTGCGGCGGCGTGGGGCCGATCCCCGCGTCGTCGATCGGGTACCCGCTGATGACGCACACCGCGTCCGGCTCGGTCAGCCGGAAGTGGTTGAGCTGGAGCCGCAGGTCACGGGGCAGCTCGTGCGCGTAGGCGTTCGCGTTCCTGACGAACTGCGGGTCCTCCACCGTCTGGTACTCGGCGATGAGCTGGTCGGTGAGCCCCCGGATCGCCTCGACGTCCTCGGCGGACAAATTGACTTTAAACATGCTTTCCACCCCGTTGGCCGTTCTCCCGCAACGCGCGGGCCAGTGTGTCGAGCCCCCGCGCGAAGCCCTCCGACGGGCCGCCGAAGCCGAGGCGCACCCGCTCGGGATCCCCGAAGCAGACGCCCGGCACCAGCAGCACGCGGTCGCGCCGCGCGAGCTCGTGACAGAAGTCGGTCGTGTCCTCGATGCCGATCAGGCGGGGGAACGTCGTCACCCCGCCGTGCGGGTCGGGCAGATCGATCAGGTCGTCGTTGGCCTTGGCCCACTCGCGCAGCACCCCGAGGTTGCGCCGCGCCTGCTCCCGGCGGCCGGCGATCAGCGTCTCGGCGCCCCGGGCGACGTGCCCCGCGAGGAACTCGACCAGCGGCGACAGGTGCAGCGTCATGCGGTCCCGCAGGTCGAAGGTCGCGCGCAGCAGCTCCGGCGGCGCGATGACCCAGCCCACCCGCAGGCCCGGCAGGCCGTAGCCCTTGGACAACGTGCCGATCGAGATCGAGTGCGACGGGTAGTCGTGCACCGGGTCGCGCAGCGGCTCGGTCCCGTACGTCAGCTCGCGGAACGCCTGGTCCCACACCAGGTACACCCCCGCGTCCGCGGCGATGCCGACCAGCTCGTCACGCTGGTCCGCCGTGAGCGACGCCCCCGTCGGGTTGTGCGGGAAGTTCACCACGATCGCCTTGGTGCGATCGCTGAGCTTCTTGCGCAGCAACGTCAGGTCGGGCACGTACCCGTCGTCCGGGCTCAGCGGCCACGAGACCACGTCGCAGCCGAGGCTGCGGGCGATCGAGTAGTGCGTGTGATACGCGGGCTCCACCACGACGATCTCGTCACCCGGCTCCAGCAGGGTGCTCATCATCAGGTAGATGGCCTCGCTCGCCCCGTGGGTGACCATCACCCGCTCGGGATCCCCGTTTCCCCATTGGTCCGCGATGGCGGCCCGCACGTCGTCTCCCCCGAGGGTCGTGCTGTCGCACAGCAAGATCTCGTCGAAGGACGCGAGCGGGATCCCCAGCAGTTCCCGCACATCGGCGACCGAGTAGTCCTGGACACCGCTGCTGCCGATGTCGAAGTCCACGGAGAAGTAATAGCGCCGCATCCAGTCCTCGAGTGCGGCGGATTCGTACCTCATGCGCCGGCTTCCCTCCCACCGTCATTTCGTGAGCCAGCACGACAGAGTTCCTATGCGGCTCTGATATCAATGCCTTTCGGGCCGGCATGCTTCACGACCCGCCTAGGACACCTTTCGATGGTCGCAGAAAAGCCGTGGCGGCAGAAGAGAGAAAAGCTTCGCCGGCGCGGGTTTTCTCTCTTTCCGCGGGCCCGGCGCGCATAGTACGTTTCGTACTATCGGATTTCGGCCGGTAACGCAAGGGATGGCGGATGGACAGCACTATACGGACCGGCGGAACGACGTCGTCGACGGTTAAACGAATCACCGATGTCGACGGGCTGCGAGGATTCGCGGTGCTCGGCATCCTCGCGGTCAATATGCTGGATCTGGCCGACCCCGGCCGGATGGAAGGCGCGACCGCGTTCACAAGCTCACTCGACGTGGGCGTTCGTGCGTTTGTGATCGGCGCCGGGCAGTTGACCTTCCTGACGCTCTTCGCCTTCCTGTTCGGCTACTCCTTCACCCTGCAGAAGGCCGGCGCCGAGGCGGAGAACAGCAGCGTGGTCCCGCGCACGATCCGGCGCCTGGTGGCGCTCATCGCCATCGGCGCGCTGCACATGGTGTTCCTGTGGCGCGGCGACATCCTGATGCTCTGGGGCCTGCTGGGCCTGGTGCTCCTCGCCCTGAGCGGCCTGCGCCCGAAGACCGCGCTGTTCGTCTCGATAGGCGTGACCGTCCTCGGTGTCCTCTACCAGGGCTTCAACGTGCTCACCGCCGAGCCCGAGGAGCTGGCCCCCGGCCTGCTCCACGCCGACGGCCAGGCCGCCCTGGACGCCACCCGGAACGGCATCGGGGACTACGTGTCGTTCAACCTCGGCACGTTCTCCCTGGAAGACCTCTACATGTCGCCCCTCCAGGTCCCCTCGATGCTCGCCGTCTTCCTGCTCGGCTACGCCGCGGGACGGGTGCACTGGCTGGAGAACGACACCCTGCTGGACCAGTGGCTCCCGAAGATCCAGCTCATCGGCCTGGCGGTGGGCATCCCCACCGGCGTGGCCCTCGGCTACGCCGAGGCCCAGGGCGGCGACTTCACCACGATCCCCGGCCTGCTGGGCCAGATCGGCGTACCGTTCCTGATCGCCGGCATGGCCGCCACCCTGATGCGCATGTCCCGCCGCGGCAGCGGCGTCCTCCGCGTCCTGGCCCCCGCCGGCATGATGTCCCTGACCAACTACATCGTGCAGTCCGTCCTGATGTGCCTGATCTTCACCGCCTACGGCCTGGCCCTGGCCGGCCAGGTCTCCCCCCTCGGCCTGCTGGGCATCACGATCGTCATCTGCGCCGCCCAGGTCGCCTACAGCAAGTGGTGGGTGAGCCACTACCGCTACGGCCCCCTGGAATGGCTCCTCCGCTTCGCCACCTACGGCCGCCCCCCGGCGATGCGCCGCTGACCGCGCAGGCAGGGCCGGCCACCTCGCCGAGCGAGGCGGCCGGCCCGTTCCGCGTCAGGCCGGGATCTGCTTCTCGTTCCAGGTGTAGTAGATGTAGGTGCTGCCGGGGCCGGTCATCGTGCCGTAGACCTGCCAGAAGCTGATGGCGCCCGGCGAGTAGCGGAAGACCTTGTCCCCGGGCCGGTCGTCCACGAACACGCTCGTGGACCCGTCGGAGTGCCTGATCCGTGCCTCGATCGTGAACGTCGAGGTGTCCGGGATATCAAGGCAGACCTCCCACGTGGACGCCGACGGGCCGGAGATGTTGTAGCTGCGACCGTCCACCCCCGGCCGCTGGACGTTGGTGGGGACATAGCTGGTCAGAGTCCGGGTGTACCCACCCGTGGAGCAGTCGACCGCGGAGGTGGCCGCGGACGCGGGACCGATGCCGGTGAGCGTGGCGCCGAGGACGCCGGCGACGACGGCGAGAACGGGGATGGTGCGGTTCATACCTCTCCTCATCCGTGAAGTGCCCCTCCAACACAAGTAGTTGAAGGCTGAACTGATCATGACTCGGATGCCGTATCCGGACAAGTTCGGGTAAGAGTCCGTGGACGGTCGCCGTCAACGGCACCGCCACGACCAGGCCTTCTCGCCGATGGAAGCGCGTAGGCTCCCTGAAACATGAAGGTTCTGATTTCGGTCGACATGGAAGGCGTCTCGGGGATCGTGCATCCCAGCGAGACGAACCCGGATCGATACGACTACGAACGCGGCCGGGCCCTGATGACGGCCGAGGCGAACGCCGTGGTCGCGGGTGTCCTGGACGCCGAACCCACCGCGACGGTCTGGGTCGCGGACGCGCACGGGCCGTTCCGCAACATGCTTCCGGAGGAGCTGGACCGGCGCGCTCACCTGGTGCGCGGCAAGCCGCGTCCACTCGGCATGCTCGGAGGACTCGACGAGCGCACCGACGCGGTCCTGCTCATCGGCTACCACACTCGTGCCGGTGGCGGGCCCGCCGTACTGGCGCACACCATGAGCGACGCCATCCTCGACGTGCGCGTGGCCGGCCGTTCCTTCGGCGAGATCGGTCTCAACGCCGCCATGGCCGGCCATCTGGGCGTCCCGGTCGTGCTGCTCAGCGGCGACGACAACGCCTGCGCCGAACTGCGGGACCTGGTGCCCTCGGCCACCACCGTCGCGGTCAAGCAGGCCCTCGGCCAGGCCGCCGCCGTCGCCCTGCATCCGGAGGTGGCCCGGGAGCGGCTCCGCCAGGCGGCGGCCGACGCCGTCAGGCGGCGCGCACAGGTTTCGCCACTGACCATCACCGGGCCGCTCGACGTCGAGGTCGACATCTACAGCCCGGTCACGGTCGATCTGGCGACCCTCATCCCGGGTGTCTCACGGGCCGAAGGCAGCCGTACGGTCACCTTCACCGCCACCGACTTCGCCGACGCCTATGGCCTCGTCCTGCTGCTCGTGCAGCTCGCCACCATCAAACCCGGCTAGGCCACGACCGGTCGCGCGCCGCCAGCTCGGCGCAGGCGGGTGTGGTAACCGGCGAACAGCACCGCGTCGGTGCGCTCGTCGAGTCCGCCGAGCATGCCCAGCGGCGGATGTAGCTTTTGTGCATGGGTACCTCCACGGTGCCCGCCGAGGCGGCGGACACGGCGGGCGACGCGGTCGCGCCGGTGCCCTGGCGGGTGGTGCTGGGCATCGCGGGGGCGCTGGGCGCGGTGCTGGTGGCCGTCAGCGCGCGGTACGGCTTCCACGGGGACGAGCTGTACTTCCTGGTCGCCGGGCGGCACCTGGACTGGGGGTATCCCGACCAGCCGCCGCTGGTTCCGCTGATCATGCGCGGGGTCACCGAGGTGTTCGGTCCGTCGATCGTGGCGGTGCGGGTCGTGGCGGCGGCGGTCGCGGCGGCCGGGGTGGTGGTCGCCGCGCTGACCGCCCGGGAGATGGGCGGCACGCGGCGGGCACAGGTGCTGACCGCCGGGGCGTACGCGGTCTGCCCCTTCACGGTCGCGAACGGGCACACCCTGTACACCTCCTCCGTCGACCTGTTCGTCACCACGACGCTGGTGTGGGTGGTGATCCGCTGGGTGCGCACCCGCGACCACCGGCTGCTCCTGGCCGCCGGGGCGATCGCGGGCGTGGCGTCGCAGGTCAAGTACCTGGTGGTGATCGTCCTGCTCGCCATCGTGGCCGGGATCGTGATCAGCGGCCCGCGTGAGGTGTTCCGCCGCCCGGTGCTCTACGCCGGGACGGCGGTCGCGGTGGCCGCGGCCGTGCCCGGGTTCGTCTGGCAGTACTCGAACGGGTGGCCGCAGCTGGCGATGGCGCGGGCGATCGCCGCCGACGACGTCTACGGTGGGCCCGCCGGCTTCCTGGTGAACGAGTTCCTGATGACGGGGATCGTGCTGTCGGTTCTGGCCGTATGGGGAGTGTGGGGGCTGCTGCGCTCGCCGGAGTTACGCCCCTTCCGGTTCCTCGCGTTGGCGTTCCTCCTGCTGACCGTGTTCTTCATGGCCACCGGCGGCAAACCGTACTATCTCGCCGGGCTGTGGGCGGCGATGTGGGCGGCCGGCGCGGTGTGGGCCGAGCGGCGCCAGGGCCGGTCACGGTGGGGCTGGGTGACGTCGGCGCCGGTGTTCCTGGTCACCGCGACCGTCTCCGTGCTGATGACCCTGCCGGTCTACCCGGTGGACACGCTGGCCCGCACCCCGCAGCCGTTGCTCAACCCCGAAGGCGCCGAGACGGTCGGCTGGCCCCGCCTGACCGCCCAGGTGGCCCGCGTCTACCGGAGCCTTCCCCCCGCCGAGCGGGCCCGCACGACGATCCTCGCCGCCGACTACAGCCTGGCCGGCGCACTGGACCTGTACGGCCGCCCCCTCGGCCTGCCCACCGTCCACAGTGCCCACACCGGTTTCTGGTACTTCGGCCGCCCGGCCACCGACGGCGGCACCACCATCGCCGTCGGTTTCGACAAGGACGACATCGACTGGGTCTGGACCCGGACCACCCACGCCGCCACCCTGGACAACGGCGTCGGCCTGAACAACCGCGCCCAGGGCCGCCCGGTGTGGATCTGCCGAGGCCAGCGGTACCCCTGGAGCGTACTGTGGCCGCGGTTCAAGTCCCCGCTCGACTCCTGACCAGCCGGTTCCCACCGCCCTCATATGAGGCCAGGACCACGGCGCACGGCCCCGGACTCACGTTCCACTCCCTGAGACCCCGGCCACTTACCCTCGCTCACCTGCGCACAGGAAACCGGTGACGCGGGGCGGGCAATGCCCGACAACCCCGATGACCGACAACGGGTGGGCCACTACCACGCCGACCCCCACAGGGCTTCGACACCGGGAACACTCCACGCTCCCCGCAGACCCCAGCCACGACGGCCCCAAAGCCCCCACCTCACGCCAAACTCCACAGCCACGCAAACACCAAGAGGACTCACCACCACGGTGTGGTTCACCAACTCGATGCGGGTTGCGGAACCCCAGCCACTTACCCGCGCTCACCTGCGCACAGGAAACCGGTGACGCGGGGCGGGCAATGCCCGACAACCCCGATGACCGACAACGGGTGGGCCACTACCACGCCGACCCCCATAGGGCTTCGACACCGGGAACACTCCACGCTCCCCACAGACCCCAGCCACGACGCGGGGCGGGCAATGCTCGACAACCCCGATGACCGACAACGGGTGGGCCACTACCACGCCGACCCCCATAGGTTTCGACGTCTCGTGACGCCCATGTCCCTGAAGACCACAGCCACGACGGAGGTGGCAATGGTTGCGGTGAGGGTTGGCGGGAGTGGGAGTCAGTGGAGCCCATCCTTCGGACGGTGGGTGGGTGCCGTCCGAAGGATGGGGGGCGGGCTGTCAGTCGGTGGGTTCGTTGAGGCAGTGGGTGATGAGTTCGGTGAGGATCTCGAGGTAGCGGGTGGCCACGCGGGTGATGGTGTCGGAGTGGTGGAGGGCGGTGCTGTGGTTCCATTCGAAGACCATGCCGCCGTCGCCGTCCTGGGACGCCTCGATCTGGAGCATGTGGGCCCTGGACTGGTCGCCGGCCAGGCTGGGGCCGCAGAGGTCGCCGGGGAGTTCGTCGGCCAGCAGGCCGACGGCGTCGTCCTCCACGGCGTCGAAACCGCCGAGGTAGTTGTAGCTGACCACGGCGCCGGGGAGGTCGCGCAGGGCCTGGACGCGGTCGTCCGCGGGGTCCGCGAGGTGGCGGAGGGCGCCGTAGCCCACTCCGTGGCGGGGGACGGCGCGCAGGTGGTCGCGGACCGAGGTGATCAGGTGGGCGGGATCGCCGGGGGTGCCGGTGGTCAGGGCCACCGGGTAGACCGAGGTGAACCAGCCCACGGTGCGGGTGAGGTCGAGGTCGTCGGCGATGTCCTCGCGGCCGTGGTTCTCCAGGTCGATGGTGACCTTGCCGGTGCCCGCCCATTCGCCGAGGGTCCGGACGAAGGCGGCGAGCAGGAGCTCGACGGTCTGCGTGCCGTACGCCCGGTTGGCGCGGGTGAGCAGGGCCGCCGTGGCCTCCGGGGGAAGGGTGACCTCGACGACGTCGGTGGTCGCCTCGGTGTTGCCGCCGCCGGGGACGTCGACCGGAAGGTCGAAGCCGGAGGCCAGCTCCTCGGTCCAGTACGGGAGTTCGGCCTTGACCTCGGGCGACTCGGCGTACTCGGCGAGCACTTCGCCCCAGCGCTGGAACGAGGTGGTCTTGGGTGCCAGGGCGCCCTCGGCCGTGCCGGTGGCGGCGATGGCCTGGTACGCCAGGTCCAGGTCCTCCAGCAGGACGTTCCACGACACCATGTCCATCACCAGGTGATGCGCGATGATGCCGAACCACGCGGGCTCGTCGCCCCGGTCGAAGTACACGGCCTGGACGACCGGTCCGTCGGCCAGGCTCAGCGCGGCCTGCGCGGCGGTCATCCGCTCGGTGACCAGTTCCTCCAGACGTGCCCGGTCCACGCCGGTCGCGTCGTACTCGGAGAACACCTGGGCGTCCTCGCGCGGGGCGTTGTGCTGCGACCAGACCCCGGTCCCGGCGTCGCGGACGAAACGCATCCGCAGCGCGTCGTGGTGGTCCAGCATCGCGGCGAACGCCGCGGCGAGGGTCCGCGGGTCGGCGCCGGGGGCCAGTTCGAACAGGCCGGACCAGTTCCAGTGGTCGCGGTCGGCGATGTCGTGCCCGGCCCACCAGTGCTGGATCGGGGTGAGCGGCACCGAGCCGGAGATCTGGCCCTGCTCGGCCTCGACGGCCGTCGCGCCCTGTTCCACCACGGGCGCCAGTTCGCCGATGGTCTGGTGGGTGAAGATGTCGGCGACCTTCAGCTTCAGCCCGGCCGCCTTGGCCTTGGCCACGATCTGGAGGCTGAGGATCGAGTCGCCGCCCATCTCGAAGAAGTTGTCGGTGAGGCCGATCCGCTCCAGCCCGAGCACCTGCGCCCAGACCTCGGCGAGCGCCACCTCGACCTCGGTGACCGGCGGGACGTACTCGGCGGCCTGCTCCATGGTCCAGTCCGGCTCGGGCAGCGCCCGCCGGTCGACCTTGCCGTTGGCGGTGACCGGGATGGCGGCGAGCGGCATGACCAGCGCGGGCACCATGTAGTCCGGCAGCTTGCGCCGCATGTAGCCGAGCACGTCGCCTGCCTCGCCGTCCTCGGACTCGTAGACCACGTAGCCGACGAGCCGCTTGCCGGCCGCGCCGTCCTCGCGGGCGACGACCACCGAGTCGCGGACCCGGGGGTGGGAGTTCAGCGCGGCCTCGACCTCGGCGAGCTCGATGCGGAACCCGCGGATCTTGACCTGGTCGTCGACGCGGCCGAGGAACTCCAGCATGCCGTCGGCCCTCCAGCGCACCCGGTCGCCCGTGCGGTACAGCCGGTCGCCCGGCACGCCGGACACCACGTCGGCGACGAAGCGCTCGGCGGTGAGGTCGGGACGGCCCACGTAGCCGCGGGCCACGCCGGCGCCGCCGACGAACAGCTCGCCCGCGACGCCCACCGGCACGACGTTCATCCACTCGTCGAGCACGTAGACCCGGCGGCCGGACAGCGGGCCGCCGATGGACACGACGCCCTCGCCGTCGGGCAGGCCCGCGTTGATGTCGTACATCGTGCAGGCGATCGTGGTCTCGGTCGGGCCGTACGCGTTAATGATCTTCAGGTCGGGGAGCAGCGACTTGACCTTGCGGCAGTGCCCGATGGACAGCGCGTCGCCGCCGCACAGCACCATCCGCAGGCCGGACAGCACCTCGGGTGCCGTCTCGGCGACCTGGTGGAACAGGCCCGAGGTGACCACCGAGACGGTGACCTTGTTCTCCCACAGGATGCCGACCAGGTCGAGCCGCGCCATCTGGTCCGCCGAGGCGATGGCCAGCGTCGCGCCGTTCACCAGCGCGCCCCAGATCTCGAACGTCGAGGCGTCGAACGAGATCGGCACGATGTGGGACAGCACGTCGTCCGGCTGGACCACCACGATCGGGTCGCGGCAGATCCGGGCGACGGCTTCGTGGGTGACCTCGACGCCCTTGGGCAGGCCCGAGGATCCCGAGGTGTACATCGCGTACAGCAGGTCGTCCGGCTCGGCGAACCACCGGGTGGTGGCCGTGTCGGCGTCACCCTCGGCGACGTCGTCCAGGGTGAGCACGCGGCGCACGGCGCCGGTCAGCGCCTCGGGCCAGCCGACGTTGCTGATCACGGTGCCGATGGCGGAGTTGCCCACCATGTACTCAAGACGCGAGTCGGGCTGTGACGGGTCCAGCGGGACGTAGACCGCCCCAGCCTGGGTGACGCCCATCATGGCGACGATGTACTCGATGCCCCGCTCGAAGTGCAGGCCGACCTTGTCCAGCGCGGCCACGCCGTTGCGGCGCAGCATGCCCGCGACCTCGGCGGCCCGGCGGTCCAGCTCGGTGTAGGTGATCTGGCGGCCCGCGGAGACCACCGCGACCTTGTCCGGGTAGAGGCGGACCTGCTCCTGGAACATCTCCGGCAGCGTGGCCCGCGGCACCTTGGCGGTCGCGGTCTCGTTCCACCCGACCAGCATCCGCCGCTGCTCCTCGCGGGACTGCAGCGGGACGTCCCTGACCAGGATCTCCGGGTCGTCGGCGACCACCGACAGCACCCGCAGGTACTGGTCGAACAGCCGCACGATGGTCGCCTTGTCGAACGCCGAGGTGGAGAACTCCACCGCGAACGCGAGCTGCTCCTCCATGTCGACCGAGAACATCAGCGGGTAGCGGCCCTGCTCGAACATCAGCAGCGCGTCGAAGCCCTCGGCGTCCGCCGCGGACATGTCCTGCTGGCCCTCGATCTCCGAGCCCTCCACCGGGAGGTTCTGGAAGGCGAGGATGCTGTCGAACAGCGACGCGCCGCGCGGGATCGGCGAGTACCGCTGGATGTCCAGCAGCGGGCTGTACTCGAACCGCTGCACCGCGAGCTGGTTGTCCTGGAGGCGGCGCAGCCACTCGATGAACGGCACGTCCGAGGGGACGGTCGCGCGCAGCGGCAGCGTGTTGATGAACAGGCCGACGATGGACTCCATCCCGGCCAGGTCGGCGGGACGGCCAGAGACGGTGAGGCCGAACATCACGTCGGACTCGCCGCTGTAGCGGGACAGCAGCAGCGCCCAGCCGGCCTGCACGACGGTGCCGACGGTGACCCGGGCCCGCCGGGCCAGCCGCGCCAGCGCCGCGCTGGTCTCGGCGGACATGTCCACGATGTGGTAGTCGGTCCCCCAGTGCTCGGCGACCTGGCGGTCCACCGGCAGCGGGGTCGGGGCCTCGAAGCCGGCGAGGTAGCCGCGCCAGAACCGCTCGGCCTCGGCGGGGTCCCGGTCGCGCAGCCAGGCGATGAAGTCGCGGTACGGCCGCACCGCGGGCAGCGCGGCGGGCTCGCCCTGGCGCAGGGCCTCGTACGCCTGGGAGACCTCGTCCATGACGATGGACACGCTCCAGCCGTCCATGACGACGTGGTGGAACGTCCACACCATCCAGTACCGCTCGTCGCCGAGGTCCATGACGTACACCCGCATCAGCGGCGCGGCGGTGACGTCGAAGCCGCGGTCGCGGTCGGCGCGCAGCAGGTCCTCCAGCCGTCGCTGGTGCACCTCGGCGTCGGCCGTGTCGGTCCAGTCGAGCAGGTCGAAGGGCACGTCCATCGAGGGATGCACGACCTGGAGCGGCTCGGCGACGCCCTCCCAGACGAACCGGGTGCGCAGCACGGAGTGCCGCTCGACCACGGTGTCCCAGGCGCGCCGCATGGCGTCCACGTCCATCCGGACGCCGCTGTACTCGCGCAGCTCCTGCGCCCAGTAGACACCGGAGGCGTCCTCGGGGGCCTCCAGGGTGTGGAACAGCATGCCCTGCTGGACCGGGGTCAGCGGGTACATGTCGGCGATGGGCGCGGAGCCCGCGGCCACCGCGTCCAGCTCGTCCTGGCCGAGCCCGGCGAGCGGGAAGTCCGACGGGGTGTAGCCGCCGGCCCCGGGCGACAGGCAGTGCTCGACGAGCCGCTCCACCGCCTCGGTGTACCGGTCGGCGAGGCGCCGCACGGTCTCGGCGTGGTGCAGGTTGCCGGAGTAGTGCCAGTCGAACGCGATCCGGCCGTCGGCGGCCTCCACGGCCTCCACGTGCAGGACGTGCGAGCGCAGCTGCCCGTCGGCGGTGTCCGGCCCGGCCAGCGTGCCGGGCAGCTCGCGGGCCACGATGCCGGACGGCTCGTACCCGGCGGCCCTGGTGAACAGGACCTGGCGGTCGCCGGTGACGACGCGCCACGGCGCGGCGGCGCGCATCTGCTCCTTCACCGACTTCAGCACGGCGCGCGGGTCGCCCGCGGACGCCCTCACCGGGAAGGCCGAGGCGAACCAGCCGACCGTGCGGCTCAGGTCGATGCCGTCCGCCGCGGCGTCCCTGCCGTGGCCGGCGACGTCGACCGTCACGTTCGGGGTGCCGGTCCACTCGCCGAGGGCCTGGACGAGTGCGGTGATCAGCAGGTCGTCGTCCCTGGTCCGGTACGCGCGGTGCGCGTGGGTGCGCAGCGCGGCGGCGATCCCGGCGTCCAGCCAGACGCGGACCGTGCGGGCCGAGTCCTCGGTGGCGGTCCCGGTGGAGTCCAGCGGGACGGTGAACCCGGTGCTGACCTGGTCCGGGCCCTGCGGCACCGGGAGGCCACGCAGGTGCTCGGCCCACTGCTTGACCGAGGTGGTCTTGGCGGGCAGCGCGCCCTCGGCGGTGCCGACGGCGAGGATGCCCTGGTAGGCCCGGTCGAGGTCTTCGAGCAGGATCGCGAAGGAGGTCTCGTCGGCCACCAGGCGGTGCACGGTGACGCCGAGCCACGCGGGCTGGTCGCCGCGGTCGAAGCAGGCCATGCGCAGCAGCGGGCCGCCGGTCAGGCCGAGCGACCGCTGGAGGCCCGTCATGGTCCGGGTGACCAGTTCCTCCAGCGCCGGCCGGTCCAGCCCGGCGGCGTCCACGAGGGTGAACACCTCGGAGGGCTCGTCCGCGGCGTTGTGCTGCGTCCACTCCCCCTGCGCCGGGTCGTAGGCGAACCTGATCCGCAGGCCGTCGTGGTGCGCGACCAGCGCGTCCACGGCGCGGCCCACGAGGCGCGGGTCGGTGCCGGGGGCCAGTTCCAGCACGCCGGAGCGGTTCCAGTGGTCGCGGTCGGCGAACTGCTGGGCCACGAACCAGCGCTGGGCCGGGGTCGCCGGGATGGGTCCGGTGACGGTGCCCTGCTCGGCCAGCACGGCCGCCGGGGCGTCGCGCACCGCCGCGGCGAGCTCGCCGACGGTCTGGTTGGCGAAGACGTCGGCCACCTCCAGCTGGAGACCGGCCGCGCGGGCGCGGGCCACGATCTGGAGGCTGAGGATGGAGTCGCCGCCGAGCTCGAAGAAGTTGTCCAGCGCGCCGACGCGCTCCACGCCGAGCACCTCGGACCAGATGGCGGCCAGCGTCATCTCGGCCTCGGTGCGCGGAGGCACGTACTCGACGATCGTGCCCACCAGGGCCGCGTCGGGCACGGGCAGGGCGCGGCGGTCGACCTTGCCGTTGGAGGTGAGGGAGAAGGACTCCACGATCATGAAGACCGCGGGGACCATGTACTCGGGCAGCCTGCCGCGCACGAAGCTCCGCAGGTCCGCGACCTCCAGCGTGACGCCGGGCCTCGGGACGGCGTAGCCGATGAGGCGCTTGCCGAGGTTGCCCTCGTCGCGGGCCACCACCACGGCGTGCTGGACGCCGGGGTGCTCGGCCAGCACGTTCTCGATCTCGCCGGGCTCGATGCGGAAGCCGCGGATCTTCACCTGGTCGTCGGTGCGGCCCAGGTATTCGAGGCTTCCGTCGGCGCGCCAGCGGGCCCGGTCGCCGGTGCGGTAGAGCCGCTGCCCGGGACGGCCGCTGACGTGGTCGGCGACGAACCGGGTGGCGCTGAGTCCGGCCCTGCCGAGGTAGCCCCGGGCCAGGCCGGCGCCGGCGACGTACATCTCGCCGGGGACGCCGATCGGCGCGGGCCGCAGGTGCTCGTCCAGGACGTACACCGCGAGGTCCTCGATGGGGACGCCGATCGGGGAGCCGCGCCAGTCGCCCTCCACGACGCCGTCGTCCACCACCAGGTAGGACACGTGCACGGTGGTCTCGGTGATGCCGTACATGTTGACGAGCGCCACGTCCGGGTGCCGCTCGCGCCAGGTGGCCAGGCGCGCGACCTCCAGCGCCTCACCACCGAAGATCACGTACCGGAGCGCCAGGTCGGGGACGGCCTGCTGCTCGGCGTCGGCGGCGGTGAGCTGGTAGAACGCCGACGGCGTCTGGTCGAGGACGGTGACGCGCTCGTCGGCGAGCAGCCGGAGCATGGCGGCGGGAGAGCGGGAGGTCTCGAAGGAGACGACCACGACCTTGCCGCCCCACAGCAGCGCGCCCCACAGCTCCCAGACCGAGAAGTCGAACGCGGCGGAGTGGAACATCGTCCACACGTCGTCCGCGCCGAAGCCGAACCACTTCTGGGTGGAGGTGAGCAGCCGGATCACGTTGGCGTGCTCGATCATCACACCCTTGGGACGGCCGGTGGAGCCGGAGGTGTAGATGACGTACGCCACGTCCCGGTCGCCGATCGCCACGCCGGGCGCGTGCGACGGGTGCTCCTCGGACCGCCGGAGCAGGTCCTCGGTGACCGTGGTCACCGGCTGGGCGTCCTCCAGCATGAAGGCGACCCGGTCGGCCGGGTAGTCCGGCGGGATCGGCAGGTAGCCGGCGCCGGACTTGACGACGCCGAGCAGCGCGACCACCAGGTCCACCGTGCGGGGCAGGGTCACCGCCACCAGGCGGCCCGGGGCGGCGCCCTGCTCGATGAGCAGGTGCGCGAGCCGGTTCGCCTGCTCGTCCAGCTCGGCGTAGGTGAGCGTGCCGCCGTCGCCGCTGACGGCCGCCGCTTCGGGGTTCTCGCGCACCCGGCGCTCGAACACCGACACGATCGACTCCCCGGCCCCGGCGGGGTCGGGCACCGCGACGGGCGCGGTGAGCGTGGCGTGCTCGGCGGGGTCGAGGACCCCCACGGCGGCGGGCCGCACGGACGGGTCGGCGGCGACCTCGCCGAGGACCCGCGCCAGGTGGCCGAGGATCCGCTCCACGGTGCTCGCGTCGAACACCGCGGTCGAGAACGCGACCTCCACGCCGAGGCGGTCCTCCAGGTCGACCATCACCGTCATCGGGTAGTGGCCCTGCTCGACGTTCTCCACGGGCGCGAGCAGGCCGCCCTCCTCGCCCGCGGGGTCGGTGCCCTCGTCGAAGGCCTCTTCGGGGTAGTTGCCGAAGACCAGGATGCTGTCGAACAGCGCGGTGCCGCGCGGCACCGAGGAGTACCGCTGGATGTCCACCAGGGGGGTGAACTCGTAGCGCCGCAGCCCGACCTGGTCGTCCTGGATGCGCCGCAGCCACTCGATGAACGGCACGTCGTCCGGCACCTCCACCCGCATGGGCAGGGTGTTGATGAACAGGCCGACGATGGACTCCATCCCGGACAGCTCGGCGGGACGGCCGGAGACCGTGAGGCCGAACATGACGCCCGGGTCGCCGCTGTAGCGGGACAGCAGCAGCGCCCAGGCGGCCTGCACGACCGTGCCGAGGGTGACGCGGGCCCGGCGGGAGACCTCGACCAGGGCCGCGGTCACCTCCGGCGTCAGGTCCATCTTGCGGCGGTCCTGCGCCCAGTGCTCACCGGCCTGCCGGTCCAGCGGCAGCGCGGTCGGGGCCTCGAACCCGGCGAGGTAGCCGCGCCAGAACCGCTCGACCTCGGCGGCGTCGTGGCCGCCCAGCCACTCGATGAAGTCCCGGTACGGCCGCACCGCGGGCAGGTCCACCCGCTCGCCCCGGCGCAGGCCCTCGTACACCGAGGACAGCTCGTCCATGACGATGGGCAGGCTCCACCCGTCGCACACGCCCTGGTACAGCGACCAGATCAGCCAGTAGTGACCGGCGCCCCGGTCCACCAGGTACACCCGCATCAGCGGCGGGCGGGCCAGGTCGAAGCCGCGGTCCCGGTCGACCTGGAGCAGCCGCTCCAGCCGGGCCTCGCGGCCGGCCTCGTCGTCGCCGGTCGCCGACCAGTCCAGGAACTCGAACGGCGCCCTGAGTCCTTCGTGCACGACCTGCACGGGCTCGGCGACGCCCTGCCAGACGAAGCCGGTGCGCAGCGCGTCGTGCCGCTCCACCACGATGTCCCAGGCCCGGCGCATGACCTCCGGGTCCACCCGGTGCCCGCCGAGCTCGTACACGCCCTGCGCCCAGTACACGCCCGCGCCGTCGGCGGGGGCCTCCAGGACGTGGAACAGCATGCCCTGCTGCACGGGGGCCAGCGGGTAGACGTCCTGGATGCGCGACGGCTCCGGCTGCCCGGCGGACGTCCCGGCGGCCAGCAGGTCGACCGAGGCCTGGTCCAGCCTGGCCAGCGGGAAGTCGGACGGGGTGTAGCCGCCGGCCTGCGGGGCCACGCAGTGGCCGATCAGCTCGCGCAGCGCCTGGAGGTACCCGTGGGCGACGCGCTCGATGGTCGCGGCGTCGTGCAGGTTGGCGCTGTAGTACCACTCGAAGACCATGCGGCCCTCGGCGGACTGGGACACCTCGATCTGCAGGACGTGCGACCGGGTCTGGTCCTCGCCCTCGGTGGGGCCGGACAGGTCGCCGGACAGCTCGCGGGCGAGCAGGCCCACCGAGTCGTCCCCGGCGACGTCGGCGCCGCCGGTGTAGTTGAACAGCACCCTCGGCACGGGCAGGCCGCGCAGGCGCCGCAGCGCGGCGGCGTCCCCGTCCTCCGGCTCGGTGAGGTGGCGCAGGGCGCCGTAGCCGACACCGCGGCGCGGGATGCGGCGCAGCTGCTCCTTGACGGACTTGAGCACCCCGGCGGGGTCGTTGATGTCGGCGCTGGACAGGGCGACGGGGAAGATCGAGGTGAACCAGCCGACGGTGCGGGACAGGTCCACGCCCTCGCTGATGGCCTCACGGCCGTGGCTCTCCAGGTCGATGGTCACCGCGCCGGTCCCGGCCCAGCGGCCGAGGGCCTGGAGGAGACCCGCGAGCAGGACGTCGTTGATCTGGGTGCGGTAGGCCTTGTGCACGCGGGTGAGCAGCGCCGAGGTGGCCTCGGCGTCCAGTTCGACCTGGACGGTGCGGCCGGAGGCCTCGCTGTTGACGCCGGCGCCGTCCAGCGGGACCTGGAAGCCGGAGTCGAGCTGGTCCATCCAGTAGTCCAGCTCGCCCCGCACCTTCGGGGACGCGGCGAAGGTCTGGAGTTCCCCGGCCCACTGCTGGAACGAGGTCGTCTTCGGCGCCAGCGCGCCTTCCGGCGTGCCGCCGCGGGCCAGGACCTCGTACATCTGGTTGAGGTCTTCGAGCAGGATGTTCCACGACACCCCGTCCATCACCAGGTGGTGGACGGTGAGGCCGAGCCAGCCGGGCTCGTCGCCTCGGTCGAAGTACGCGACCCGCAGCAGCGGGCCGTCGGCCAGGCTCATGGACTGCTGGAACAAGCCCATCCAGTCGGTGACGAGGTCCTCGAGCCGCCGCTGCGCCAGCCCGGCCGCCTCGATCACCGAGAACACGTCGGCGGGCTCGCCGGCCGCGTTGTACTGCGTCCAGGCGTTCTCGTCGGCGTCGTAGGCGAAGCGGATGCGCAGCGCGTCGTGGTGCGCGATCAGCGCGTCGACGGCGCGGCTCAGGACGGCGGGGTCCACGCCGGGGGCCAGCTCGAACATGCCGGACCAGTTCCAGTGGTCGCGGTCGGCGATGTCCTGCCGGGTGAACCAGTGCTGGATCGGGGTGAGCGGCACCGGGCCGGTGACCGTGCCCTGCTCGGCCAGCACCACGGTGGGCGCCTGGCGCACGGCGGCGGCCAGCTCGCCGACGCTCTGCTTGGCGAACACGTCCGCCACGTCCAGCTGGAGCCCCGCCGCGCGGGCGCGGGAGACGATCTGGAGGCTGAGGATGGAGTCGCCGCCGAGCTCGAAGAAGTTGTCCTGCACGCCGACCCGCTCGACGCCGAGGACCTGCGACCAGATCCCGGCGAGGATCAGCTCCGGCTCGGTGCGCGGCGGGACGTACTCGACCCCGGCGGTCACCGTGGCGACGTCGGGCTCGGGCAGCGCGCGCCGGTCGACCTTGCCGTTGGCGGTGAGCGTGAACGCCTCCACCACCATCAGCACGGCGGGGACCATGTACTCGGGCAGCCGGGCCCGCAGGAACGCCCGTAGCTCGGAGACGTCGGCCGTGGCGCCGGGCTCGGCGACCACGTAGCCGATGAGGCGCTTGCCGTTCGGCCCGTCGTCGCGGGCCACCACGGCCGCGTCCTGCACGTTCTGGTGCTCGGCGAGGACGTTCTCGATCTCGCCGGGCTCGATGCGGAAGCCGCGGATCTTGACCTGCTCGTCGGTGCGGCCCAGGAATTCGAGCACACCGTCGGCCCTCCAGCGGACCCGGTCCCCGGTGCGGTAGAGCCGCTGCCCGGGAAGGCCGCCGAGGTGGTCGGCGATGAACCGCTCGGCCGTCAGACCGGCCCGCCCGACGTAGCCGCGGGCGACACCGACCCCGCCGACCAGCAGTTCGCCGGTCACCCCGACGGGAACGACCTTGAGCCACCGGTCGACGACGTAGACCCGCGCGCCGGCCAGCGGGCGGCCGACCGGGACCATCAGCCCCGCGCCGTCCACCGCCACCGGTCCGAACCCGCCGGCCTCGCCGGTCGGCAGGGCCGCGCGCTCGGCGGACACCAGCGGCATGAGCAGCGAGTCGATCGCCGCCTCGGTGACGCCGTACACGTTCGCGGGAATCGCGGCCGGTGCGACGTCGGCCACGGCGGCCACCAGGGCCTCGTAGCGCCAGATGTCGGTACCGGAGATCACCAGCCGCAGCTTCTCCAAGCCACCCGCCTCACGGCAGTACCCAGCCAGCTCACGCAACAACGAACCAGGCACGATCTCCGCGATCTCCACATCATGCGCCTGAAGCACCTGGTGCAACTCGGCCACCGAGACGAAGTCACTCTGCGGCGTGAACACCACTGCACGGCCGAAGCACAGCGCACGGACGATGTCACCCACCGACACGTCGAACCCGGCACCGGCCATCGACAACATCGACCCCGGGCCGTCCAGACGCTCGAAGACCTCACCCCACCCGGCCACGTACCCGGCCAGCCCCCGGTGCGAGACCCCCACACCCTTGGGACGACCGGTCGAGCCCGAGGTGAAGGCCACATACGCCAGCCCGTCCAGCGAGATCGCCGCGGCGGGAGCGGACGGCCCGTCGTACTCGCCGAGGCGGTCGACCATGAGCACCTGCCCGCCGAACGGCGGCAGGCCCTCGGCCAGGTCCGTGCTGCTGAGCAGCACGGCCGCGCCGCAGTCCTCCAGCATGAAGCCCAGGCGGTCCACCGGCTGGCCCACGTTCAGCGGCACGTACACGCCGCCGCACCTGAGCACCGCCATGAACGCGACCACCAGGTCCACGCCACGGCCCAGCACGACCCCGACGGGCGTCTCGGCCGTGACGCCGGAGGCGCGCAGCCACCCGGCCAGGGACTCGGCGCGGGCCTCCAGCTCGGCGAATGTCAGCCGCGCCTCGCCGCACGCCACCGCGAGCCCGCGAGGGGTCGCACGCGCCCAGCCGCGCACCAGCTCGTGCGCGGGCACCAGCGCATCGTCGGGGACGGGCACCGACTGCGACCAGTCGCCGGCCAGCAGCTCCCGCTCGCCGGGGAGCACGAGGTCGACGTCGCGCACCAGCACCCCGCCGTCGGCCGCCACGGTGCCGAGCACCTGGGCGAACCGGTCGAGCAGGCGGTCGACGGTCGCGCCGTCGAAGGCGGCGGTGGAGAACTCGACCTCCATCTCCAGGCGCTCGCGCAGGTCCACCGCGAAGGTCAGCGGGTAGTTGCCCTGCTCGAACGACTCGATGGACGCGAACGCGTCGGCGTCGCCGTCGGGGGCCTCGACGCCGTCGGAGACCGCCTCCTCGGGGTAGTTGCCGAACACCATGATGCTGTTGAACAGCGACGAGCCGCGCGGCACCGAGGAGTACCGCTGGATGTCCACCAGCGGCGTGTACTCGTAGCGCTGGAGCTCGACCTGGTTGTCCTGGAGCCGCTGGAGCCACTCGGCGAACGGCACGTCGTCCGGGACGTCCATGCGCATGGGCAGCGTGTTGATGAACAGGCCGACGATGGACTCCATCCCGGCCAGCTCGGCGGGACGGCCGGACACGGTGAGGCCGAACGTCACGTCGGACTCGCCGCTGAAGCGCGACAACATGAGCGCCCACGCGGCCTGCACGACGGTGCCCAGGGTGACCCGGGCCCGGCGGGACAGCTCGACCAGACCGGCGGTCACCTCGACCGGCAGCTCCACCCTGCGGCGGTCCTGCGCCCAGTGGTCGGCGGCCTGCCGGTCCACCGGCAGCGCCGTCGGCGCCTCGAACCCGGCCAGGTAGCGGCGCCAGAACTCCTCGGCCTCGCTCGGCCGCCGGTCCTTGAGCCACTCGATGAAGTCGCGGTACGGCCGCACCGCGGGCAGGTCCGCCCGCTCGCCGGCCCGCAGGCCCTCGTAGACGAGGAAGACCTCGTCCATGACGACGGGCAGACTCCACCCGTCGCAGATGCCCTGGTACAGCGCCCAGACCATCCAGTACCGCTCGTCACCCCGGTCGATCAGGTAGACCCGCGTCAGCGGCGGCCGGGCCAGGTCGAAGCCGCGGTCCCGGTCGGCCTGGAGCAGCCGCTCCAGGCGGGCCTGCTGCTCCTGCTCGTCGGCGGTGTCCGACCAGTCGGCCACCTCGAACGGCACGCCCACCCCGTCGTGCACGACCTGCACGGGCTCGGGCACGCCCTGCCAGACGAAGCCGGTGCGCAGCGCGTCGTGCCGCTCCAGCACGGTGTCCCAGGCGCGCCGCAGCACGGCGGGGTCCACCCGGTGGCCGGCCAGCTCGTACAGGCCCTGCGCCCAGTAGACGCCGACGCCGTCGTCGGAGCCCTCCAGGACGTGGAACAGCATGCCCTGCTGCACGGGGGCCAGCGGGTACACGTCGCCGATCCGCACCACCTGGCCGGTGAGCGCCTCGGCGTCGGCGGCCGTGGCGGCGAGCATGTCCACGGCGGACTGGTCCAGCGCGGCCAGCGGGAAGTCGGACGGGGTGTAGCCGCCGGCCTGCGGGGACAGGCAGTGCTCGATCAGCTCGCGCAGTGCGTCCACGTAGTCCCGCGCGACCCGCTCGATGGTCTCGGCGTTGTGCAGGTTGGCGCTGTAGTACCACTCGAAGGCCATCCCGCCCTCGGGGGTCTGGAACGCCTCGATCTGGAGCACGTGCGAGCGCGACTGGTCCTCGCCCTCGGTGGGGCCGCAGAGGTCGCCGGACAGCTCACGGGTGAGCAGACCGATCGAGTCGTCGCCCGCGACGTCGGCGCCGCCGGTGTAGTTGAACAGCACCTGCGGGCCGGGCAGGCTCCGCAGCCGCCGCAGCGTCCCGGCGAAGGCGGCGTCGTCCCCGGCGTCGGTGAGGTGGCGCAGCGCGCCGTAGCCGACGCCGCGGCGCGGGGTGCGGCGCAGCTGCTCCTTGACGGACTTCAGCACGCCGCCGAGGTCGTCGAGGTCGGGGCTGGACAGCTCCACCGGGAAGATCGAGGTGAACCAGCCGACGGTGCGGGACAGGTCCACGCCCTCGCTGATCGCCTCGCGGCCGTGGCTCTCCAGGTCGATGGCCACCGCGCCGGTCCCGGCCCACCGTCCGAGCGCCCGCAGCAGGCCCGCGAGCAGCACGTCGTTGATCTGGGTGCGGTACGCCTTGTGCACGCGGGTGAGCAGCGCGGAGGTCGTCTCGGCGTCCAGCTCGACCCTGACCGTGCGGCCCGAGGCCTCGCTGTTGACCCCGGCGCCGTCCAGCGGCTCCTGGAAGCCGGACTCCAGCTGCTCCAGCCAGTAACCGACCTCGGCCCGCACGCCCGGGGAGGTCGCGAAGGTGCGCAGCTCCCCGGCCCACTGCTGGAACGAGGTGGTCTTCGGCGCCAGCGCGTCCTCCGGCGACCCGCCGCGGGCCAGCACCTCGTACACCCGGTGCAGGTCCTCCAGCAGGATGTTCCACGACACCCCGTCCATCACCAGGTGGTGGACCATGATGCCGAGCCAGCCGGGCTGGTCGCCCCGGTCGAAGTACGCGACCCGCAGCAGCGGCCCGTCGGCGAGGCTCAGCGACGTCTGCAATGCCGTCATGCGCTCGGTGACCAGTTGTTCGAGCGGCTCCTGGTCCAGCCCGGCGGCCGGCACGACGTGGAACACCCCGCCGGGTTCGGCGGCGGCGTTGTGCTGCGCCCACTCGTCGCGCGCGGCGTCGTAGGCGAAGCGGAGGCGCAGCGCGTCGTGGTGCGCGACGAGCGCGTCCACGGCGCGGGCCAGCGCCCCGGCGTCGGCGCCGGGGGCCAGCTCGAACATGCCGGACCAGTTCCAGTGGTCGCGGTCGGCGATGTCCTGCTGGGTGAACCAGTGCTGGATCGGGGTGAGCGGCACCGGGCCGGTGACCGTGCCCTGCTCGGCCAGCACCACGCCGGCCACTTCCCGGACGGCCAGCGCCAGCTCGGCCACGTTCTGCCGGGCGAACACGTCGGCCACGTCCAGCTGGAGCCCGGCGACCCGGGCGCGGGCGATGATCTGGAGGCTGAGGATGGAGTCGCCGCCAAGCTCGAAGAAGTTGTCCATGACGCCGACGCGCTCGACGCCGAGGACCTGGGACCAGATCCCGGCGAGGATCGTCTCGGCCTCGGTGCGCGGCGGGACGTACTCGACCCCGGCGGTCACCGTGGCGACGTCGGGCTCGGGCAGCGCGCGGCGGTCGACCTTGCCGTTGGCGGTCAGGGTGAAGGAGTCCACCACCATGAGCACGGCGGGGACCATGTACTCGGGCAGCCGGGCCCGCAGGAACACGCGCAGCTCGGAGACGTCGGCCGTGAAGCCGGGCTCGGCGACCACGTAGCCGATGAGGCGCTTGCCGTTCGGGCCGTCGTCCCGGGCCACCACGGCGGCCTCCTGGACGGCGGGGTGCTCGGCCAGCACGTTCTCGATCTCGCCGGGCTCGATGCGGAACCCGCGGATCTTGACCTGCTCGTCGGTGCGGCCCAGGAATTCGAGCATGCCGTCCGCCCGCCAGCGGACCCGGTCGCCGGTGCGGTAGAGCCGCTCCCCCGGCCGTCCGCTGAGGTGGTCGGCGATGAACCGCTCGGAGGTCAGGCCGGCGCGGCCCACGTAGCCGCGGGCGATGCCGACCCCGCCGACCAGCAGCTCGCCGGTCACCCCCACGGGGACGACGTTCAGCCACTCGTCGACGACGTAGACCCGGACCCCGGCCAGCGGGCGGCCGACCGGGACCATCAGCCCGTCGGCGTCCACCGCCACCGCGCCGACAGGCAGGCCGAGGCGGTCGCCGGACACCAGCGGCATGAGCAGCGAGTCGATCGCCGCCTCGGTGACGCCGTACACGTTGGCCGGGATCGCCGCCGGCGCGACGTCGGCGACGGCGGCCACCAGGGCCTCGTAGCGCCAGATGTCGGTACCGGAGATCACCAGCCGCAGCTTCTCCAGGCCACCCGCCTCACGGCAGTACCCGGCAAGCTCACGCAGCAACGAACCAGGCACGATCTCCGCGATCTCCACGTCATGCGCCTGAAGCACCTGGTGCAGCTCGGCGACGGAGACGAAGTCACTCTGCGGAGTGAAGATCACCGCACGCCCGAAGCACAGCGCACGCACGATATCGCCCACCGACACATCGAACCCCGCACCGGCCATCGACAACATCGACCCCGGGCCGTCCAGACGCTCGAACACCTCACCCCACCCGGCCACGTACCCGGCCAGGCCCCGGTGCGACACCCCCACACCCTTGGGACGGCCGGTCGAGCCCGAGGTGAAGGCCACATACGCCAGCCCGTCCAGCGACACCCCGCCGGGAACGCGGTCTTCGAGCACGTCGCCCGTGACGACCGTGGTGAGCTCGTCGAGGCGGTCGGCCATCAGGACCGGGCCGTCGAACGGCGGCAGCCCCTCGGCCAGGTCTGTGCTGGCGACCAGCACGGACGCGCCGCAGTCCTCCAGCATGAACGCCAGGCGGTCCACCGGCTGGCCCACGTTCAGCGGCACGTACACGCCGCCGCACTTCAGCACCGCCATGAACGCCACGACCAGGTCGGCGCTGCGGCCGAGCACGACGCCGACGGGCACCTCGGCCGTGACGCCGGAGGCGCGCAGCCATCCGGCCAGGGCCTCGGCGCGGGCGTCCAGCTCGGCGAACGTCAGCCGCGCCTCGCCGCACACCACCGCGACCTCGTCGGGGGAGCGCCGAGCCCAGCTCCGCACCAGCTCGTGCACCGGCACCAGCGCGTCGTCCGTGACGGGGGACGACTGCGCCCACCGGCCGGCCAGCAGTTCGCGCTCGCCGGGGAGCACGATGTCGATCTCGCGCAGCAGGACCGTGGCGTCGGCCGCCACCAGGCGGAGCACGGCGGCGAAGCGGTCGAGCAGCCGGTCAACGGTCGCGCCGTCGAAGGCGGCCGTGGAGAACTCGACCTCCAGCGACAGCCGGTCGACCAGGTCCACCGCGAAGGTCAGCGGGTAGTTGCCCTGCTCCAGTGACTCGGTGGGGACGAAGCCCACGTCGCCGGGGGCGTCGTCCAGGGTGTCGGGCAGCTCCTCCTGCGGGTAGTTGCCGAAGACCATGATGCTGTTGAACAGCGAGGAGCCCCGGGCCACCGAGGAGTACCGCTGGATGTCCGACAGCGGCGTGTACTCGTACCGCTGCACCGCGACCTGGTTGTCCTGGAGGCGGCGCAGCCACTCGATGAACGGCACGTCCGCCGGGACGTCCATGCGCATCGGCAGGGTGTTGATGAACAGGCCGACGATGGACTCCATCCCGGCCAGCTCGGCGGGACGGCCCGAAACGGTCAGGCCGAACATGACGTCCCGCTCGCCGCTGAAGCGCGACAACATCAGCGCCCAGGTGGCCTGCACGACGGTGCCGAGGGTGACCCGGGCCCGGCGCGACAGGTCGGTCAGCGCGGCCGTCGCCTCGGGCGACAGCACGACCTGACGCTTGTCCTGCGCCCAGTGGTCGGTGGCCTGCCGGTCCACCGGCAGCGGCGTCGGGGCCTGGAACCCGGCGAGGTACTCCCGCCAGAAGCGCTCCACCTCGCCGGCGTCGCTCCCGCGCAACCACTCGATGAAGTCGCGGTACGGCCGCACCGCGGCGAGCTCGGCCCGCGTGCCGTGCCGCAGGCCCTCGTACACCTCGGAGACCTCGTCCATGACGACGGGCAGACTCCACCCGTCGCAGATGCCCTGGTACAACGCCCAGATCATCCAGTACCGCTCGTCACCCCGGTCGATCAGGTAGACCCGCGTCAGCGGCGGCCGGGCCAGGTCGAAGCCCTGCTCCCGGTCGCGGCGCAGCAGGTCGTCCAGCCGGTCCTGCCGCTCGGCGTCGCCCGCGGCGTCCGACCAGTCCAGTGCCTGGAACGGGATCCGGACTCCGTCGTGCACGACCTGCACGGGCTCGGGCACCCCCTGCCAGACGAACCCGGTGCGCAGCGCGGTGTGCCGCTCGACGACGGTGTCCCAGGCGGCGCGCATCACCTCGGGGTCCACCCGGTGGCCGCCGACCTCGTAGATGCCCTGCGCCCAGTACACGCCCGCGCCCCCGGCGGGGGCCTCCAGGACGTGGAACAGCATGCCCTGCTGCACGGGGGCCAGCGGGTACACGTCGCCGACGGTGGCGCCGTCGCCCGGGAGGGCCCGCGCCCCGGCGGTCAGCATGTCCACCGCGGCCTGGTCCAGCGTGGCCAGCGGGAAGTCGGACGGGGTGTGGCCGCCGGCCTGCGGGGACAGGCAGTGCTCGATCAGCTCGCGCAGCGCGTCCACGTGGCCCCGGGCGACCCGCTCGACGGTCTCGGCGTGGTGCAGCTCGGGGCTGTAGTACCACTCGAAGGCCATCCGGCCCTCGGCGGTCTGGAACGCCTCGATCTGCAGCAGGTGCGAGCCGGTCTCGCCGGTGGGCCCGGCCAGCTCGCCGGGCAGTTCCCTGGCGACGAGGCCCACCG
Organism: Sphaerisporangium aureirubrum; assembly: GCF_042658925.1. Classification (NCBI taxonomy): domain Bacteria; kingdom Bacillati; phylum Actinomycetota; class Actinomycetes; order Streptosporangiales; family Streptosporangiaceae; genus Sphaerisporangium; species Sphaerisporangium aureirubrum. The sequence goes on along the minus strand of NZ_JBHSRF010000020.1, from coordinate 74,685 downwards.
AGTCGTCCCCGGCGACGTCGGCGCCGCCGATGTAGTTGAACAGCACCTGCGGGCCCGCGAGGCCGCGCAGGCGGCGCAGCCCGCCCGCGAGGACGGCGTCGGCGCCCGCGTCGGTCAGGTGGCGCAACGCGCCGTAGCCGACACCGCGGCGCGGAGTGCTCCGCAGCTGCTCCTTGACGGACTTGAGCACCCCGGCGGGATCGTCGAGGTCGGCGCCGGACAGGGCGACCGGGAAGATCGAGGTGAACCAGCCGACGGTGCGCGAAAGGTCGACGCCGTCGGTGACGGCCTCGCGGCCGTGGCTCTCCAGGTCGATGGTCACCGCGTCCGTGCCGGCCCAGCGGCCGAGGGCCTGGAGCAGGCCCGCGAGCAGGACGTCGTTGATCTGGGTGCGGTAGGCCTTGTGCACGCGGGTGAGCAGCGCCGAGGTGGCCTCGGCGTCCAGCTCCACCCGGACGACCTGGACGGAGTCGCCGTCGAACTCACCGGCCCGGTCCACCGGGACCTGGAAGCCGGAGTCGAGCTGGTTCAGCCAGTAGCTCAGCTCGCCGCGCGCGGCGGGGGACGCGGCGAAGGTCTGGAGCTCCCCGGCCCACTGCCGGTACGAGGTGGTCTTGGGGGCGAGGGCGCCCTTGGTCGTGCCCCTGGTGAGCAGCGCCCGGTAGGCCAGGTCCAGGTCTTCGAGCAGGATGTTCCACGACACCCCGTCCATCACCAGGTGGTGGACGGTGAGGCCGAGCCAGCCCGGTTCGTCCCCGCGCTCGAAGTACGCCGCCCGCAGCAGCGGGCCGTCCGACAGGGACAACGACCGCTGCACGGCCGTCATGCGCTCGGTGACCAGCTGTTCCAGCCGCTCCCGCGGCAGCCCGGCCGCGTCGGCCACCGAGAACACCTCGGCGGTCTCCTCGGCCGCGTTCTCCTGCACCCAGACGCCGGCCTCGCGGGCGAACCGGATGCGCAGCGCGTCGTGGTGCTCGACCAGGGTGTCCAGCGCGCGGGCCAGCACCCCGGCGTCCACGCCGGGAGACAGCTCGAAGACGCCGGACCAGTTCCAGTGGTCCCGGTCTGCCACGTCCTGCCGGGTGAACCAGTGCTGGATCGGCGTCAGCGGGACGGGTCCGGTGACGATGCCCTGCTCGGCCAGCACCACGGCAGGTGCCTGGCGCACGGCGGCGGCCAGCTCGCCGACGCTCTGCTTGGCGAACACGTCCGCCACGTCCAGCTGAAGCCCGGCCGCGCGGGCGCGGGCCACGATCTGGAGGCTCAGGATCGAGTCGCCGCCGAGCTCGAAGAAGTTGTCCTGCACGCCGACGCGGTCCACCCCGAGGACCTGGGACCAGATCCCGGCCAGGACGGACTCGGCCTCGGTGCGCGGCGGCACGTACTCGACCCCGGCCGTGACCAGGGCGACGTCCGGCTCGGGCAGCGCGCGGCGGTCGACCTTGCCGTTGGCGGTGAGCGTGAACGCCTCCACCACCATCAGCACGGCGGGGACCATGTACTCGGGCAGGCGGGCCCGCAGGAACGCGCGCAGCTCGGAGACCTCGACCGTCGCGTCCGGCTCGGGCACGACGTAGCCGACGAGGCGCTTGCCGTTCGGGCCGTCGTCCCGGGCCACCACGGCCGACTCCTGGACGGCGAGGTGCTCGGCCAGGACGTTCTCGATCTCACCGGGCTCGATGCGGAACCCGCGGATCTTGACCTGCTCGTCGGTACGGCCCAGGAACTCCAGCATGCCGTCCGCCCGCCAGCGGACCCGGTCCCCGGTGCGGTACAACCGCTGCCCGGGCTCGCCGCCGAGGTGGTCGGCGACGAACCGCTCGGAGGTCAGCGCCGCGCGGCCCACGTACCCGCGGGCGAGCCCGACGCCGCCGATCAGCAGCTCGCCGGTCACCCCGACCGGGACGACGTTCAGCCACTCGTCGACCACGTAGACCCGCACCCCGGCGAGGGGACGGCCGACCGGGACCATCATCCCCGAGCCGTCCACGGCGACCGCGCCCGAGGGCAGCTCGGCCGTCTCGCCGGCCAGCAGGGGCATGAGCAGCGAGTCGATCGCGGCCTCGGTGACGCCGTACACGTTGGCGGGGATGCCGGCGGGGGCGACGTCGGCGACGCTCGCCACCAGGGCGTCGTAGCGCCAGATGTCGGTGCCGGAGATCACCAGCCGCAGGTGCTTGAGGCCGCCCGCGTCGCGGCAGTGCCCGGCCAGCTCGCGCAGCAGCGAGCCGGGGACGATCTCGGCGATCTCCACCTGGTTCTCCTCAAGAACCTGGTGGAGGTCGGCGACGGAGACGAAGTCGCTCTGCGGGGTGAAGACGACCGCGCGGCCGAAGCACAGCGCGCGGACGATGTCGCCCACCGAGACGTCGAACCCGGCACCGGCCATGGACAACATGACCCCGGCGCCGCCGAGACGCTCGAAGACCTCGGCCCACCCGGCGACGTACCCGGCGAGGCCCCGGTGCGACACCGCGACGCCCTTGGGGCGGCCCGTGGAGCCGGAGGTGAAGGCCACGTACGCCAGACCGTCCAGCGAGACCCCGGGGCCGGTCACGCGGCCTTCGAGCACGCTCGTGCCGTTGGACAGCTGCCCGCCGGTGGTCGCGACCCGCTGGGCGAAGTCGTAGTCGTCCAGCCGGTCGATCATCAGGACCGGGCCGTCGAACGGCGGCAGACCCCCGCCGAGGGCGGTGTTGCTCACCAGCACCGACGCGCCGCAGTCCTCCAGCATGAAGCCCAGGCGGTCCACCGGCTGGCCGGCGTTCATCGGCACGTACACGCCGCCGCAACGCAGCACCGCCATGAACGCGACCACCAGGTCCACGCCACGGCCCAGCACCACGCCGACCGGCACCTCGGGGCCGGCGCCGGAGGCGCGCAGCCATCCGGCCAGCACCTCGGCGCGGGAGTCCAGCTCGGCGAAGGTCAGGCGGGACGGGCCGCAGACGACCGCGATCTCGTCGGGCATCCGCCGGGCCCACTCCGCCACCAGCTCGTGCACCGGGACGAGCCTGCGGCCGTCCAGCACGTCCGCGACGACGGGCGGGCCGGAGCGAGCCCAGTGCTCGACCAGCAGCTCGCGCTCGCCTGGCAGGGTCATCTCGACGTCGCGTACCGGCACCGAGGCGTCGGCCGCGACCGCGCCGAGCACCCCGGCGAACCGGTCGAGCAGCCGGTCCACGGACGCGCCGTCGAAGGCCGCCGTGGAGAACTCGACCTCCAGCGACAGCCGCTCCACCAGGTCCACCGCGAAGGTCAGCGGGTAGTTGCCCTGCTCCAGCGAGTCCATCGGCATGAAGCCGGGGTCGCCGGCGGCGGTGTCCGCGCCCTGCGGCAGCTCCTCCTGCGGGTAGTTGCCGAACACCATGAGGCTGTGGAACAGCGACGAGCCGCGCGGGACCGACGAGTAGCGCTGCACGTCCACCAGCGGGGTGAACTCGTGGCGCTGCACCGCGACCTGGTTGTCCTGCAGGCGCGGCAGCCACTCGGCGAACGGCAGGTCCGCCGGGACCTCGACGCGGATCGGCAGGGTGTTGATGAACAGGCCGACGATCGACTCCATCCCGGCCAGCTCGGCGGGACGGCCCGACACGGTCAGGCCGAACATGACGTCCCGCTCGCCGCTGTACCGCGACAACATCAGCGCCCACGCGGCCTGCACGACGGTGCCGAGGGTGACGCGGGCCCGGCGGGACAGCTCGACCAGGGCGGCGGTCACCTCGGTGGACAGCTCCACCCTGCGGCGGTCCTGTGCCCAGTGGTCGGTGGCCTGCCGGTCCACCGGCAGCGGCGTCGGGGCCTCGAACCCGGCGAGGTACTCCCGCCAGAAGCCCTCGCCCGCGCCGAGGTCCTGCTCGGCCAGCCAGGCGATGAAGTCCCGGTACGGCCGCACGGCGGGCAGGGCGACGTGCCGGTCGGCGCGCAGGCCCTCGTAGACCTTGGAGACCTCCTCCACCACGACGGGCAGGCTCCACCCGTCGCACAGGCCCTGGTACAGCGACCAGATCATCCAGTAGCGCTCGTCGCCCCGGTCGATCAGGTAGACGCGCGTCAGCGGCGGGCGGGCCAGGTCGAAGCCGCGCTCGCGGTCCTGCCGGAGCAGTTCCTCCAGCCGGGCCTGCCGTGCCTCGTCGTCGTCCAGGCCCGACCAGTCGAGCGCCTCGAACGGCACGCCGACGCCGTCGTGCACGACCTGCACGGGCTCGGCGACGCCCTGCCAGACGAAGCCGGTGCGCAGCGCGGCGTGCCTGTCCAGCATCGTGTCCCAGGCCTGGCGCAGCTTCCCGGGGTCGACGCGGTGGCCGCCCAGCTCGTAGAGGCCCTGCGCCCAGTACACGCCCGCGCCCCCGGTGGGGGCCTCCAGGACGTGGAACAGCATGCCCTGCTGCACGGGGGCCAGCGGGTACACGTCCTCGACGCGGGCCGGCGCGGCGGACGCCGCGAGCAGGTCCACCGCGCTCTGGTCCAGCTTGGCCAGCGGGAAGTCCGAGGGGGTGTAGCCGCCCGCCCGCGGGGACAGGCAGTGCTCGACGAGGCCGCGCAGCGCCTGGACGTACTGGGCGGCGACCCGCTCGACGGTCTCGGCGTGGTGCAGGTTGGCGCTGTAGTACCACTCGAAGGCCATCCCGCCGTCGGCGGTCTGGGACGCCTCGATCTGCAGCAGGTGCGACCGGGTCTGCTCCACGCCCTCGGTCGGGCCGTGCAGCTCGCCGGACAGCTCGCGCGCGAGCAGCCCGGCGGGGCCGTCCCCGGCGGCGTCCGCGCCGCCGGTGTAGTTGAACAGCACCTGCGGCCCGGGGAGGTCGCGCAGCCGCCGCAGCGCGCCGTCCGCGCCGGTGTCGTCGTCGGCGTCGGCGAGGTAGCGCAGGGCGCCGTAGCCGACGCCGCGGCGCGGGGTGCGGCGCAGCTGTTCCTTGACGGACTTCAGCAACCCGGCCGTGTCGTCCAGGTCGGGGCCGGACAACGCGACCGGGAAGATCGAGGTGAACCATCCCACGGTGCGGGACAGGTCGACGCGCTCGGTGATGGCCTCGCGGCCGTGGCTCTCCAGGTCGACGGCCACCGTGCCGGTCCTGGCCCAGCGGCCGAGGGCCTGGAGCAGGGCGGCGAGCAGGAGGTCGTTGATCTGGGTGCGGTACGCGCGGTGCGCGCGGGTGAGCAGCGCGGAGGTCGTCTCGGCGTCCAGCTCGACGCGGACGGAACGGCTGGAGGCCTCGCTGTTGATCCCGGTGCCGTCGACGGGCAGGCGGAAGCCGGTGTCCAGCTGCTCCAGCCAGTGGCCGGTCTCCTCGCGGGCCTCGGCGGAGGCGGCGAAGGCGCGCAGCTCCCCGGCCCACTGCTGGAACGAGGTGGTCTTCTGCGGCAGGGCTCCCTTGACGGAGTCCTTGGCGACGATGGCGTGGTAGGCGCGGTCGAGGTCCTCCAGCAGGATGGTCCACGACACGCCGTCCATGACCAGGTGGTGCGCCGTGACGCCGAGCCAGCCGGGTTCGGCGCCGCGCTCGAAGTACGCCACCCGCAGCAGGGGCCCGTCGGCCAGGCTCAGCGACCGTTGCAGGGCCGTCATGCGCTCGGTGACGGACTCCTCCAGCCGGGTGCCGGCGAGGCCCACGGCGTCCACGACGGAGAACACCTCGCCGGGCTCGCCGTCCGCGTTGTGCTGCACCCAGGCGTCCTGGTCGGCGTCGTAGGCGAACCGCAGCCGCAGCGCGTCGTGGTGCGCGACCAGCGCGTCCACCGCGCGGGCCAGCGCCCCGGCGTCCACGCCGGGGGTCAGCTCGAACATGCCGGACCAGTTCCAGTGGTCGCGGTCGGCGATGTCCTGCCGGGTGAACCACTGCTGGATCGGGGTCAGCGGCACCGGGCCGGTGACCGTGCCCTGCTCGGCCAGCACGGCGGCGGGCGCGTGGCGCACGGCGAGCGCCAGCTCGCCGACGCTCTGCTTGGCGAACACGTCGGCGACGTTCAGCCGCAGCCCGGCCGCGCGGGCCCGGGACACGATCTGGAGGCTCAGGATGGAGTCGCCGCCGAGCTCGAAGAAGTTGTCCTGCACGCCGACGCGCTCCACGCCGAGGACCTGCGACCAGATCCCGGCCAGCGCGATCTCGGCCTCGGTGCGCGGCGGCACGTACTCGACCCCGGCCGTGACCAGGGCGACGTCCGGCTCGGGCAGCGCGCGGCGGTCGACCTTGCCGTTGGCGGTGAGGGTGAAGGAGTCCAGCACCATCAGCACGGCGGGGACCATGTACTCCGGCAGCCGGGCCCGCAGGAACGCCCGCAGCTCGGCGACCTCCACGGAGGCACCCGGCTCGCCCACCACGTACCCGATGAGGCGCTTGCCGTTCGGCCCGTCGTCCCGGGCGACCACGGCCGCGTCCTGCACGGTCGGGTGCTCGGCCAGCACGTTCTCGATCTCGCCGGGCTCGATGCGGAACCCGCGGATCTTGACCTGCTCGTCGGTGCGGCCCAGGAATTCGAGCATCCCGTCCGTCCGCCACCGCACCCGGTCCCCGGTGCGGTACAGCCGCTCCCCGGCAAGCCCGCTCAGATGGTCGGCCACGAAACGCTCGGAGGTCAGGCCCGCGCGGCCCACGTAGCCGCGCGCGACACCCACACCGCCGACCAGCAGCTCACCGGTCACCCCGGGCGGGACGACGTTCAGCCACTCGTCCACCACATAGACCCGCACCCCGGCCAGGGGACGGCCGACCGGCACCATCAGGCCCGTGCCGTCCACCACGGCCGCGCCGTCGATGACGGCGGCGTCGGCGAACCGCCCGGTCGGCACCAGCGGCATGAGCAGCGAGTCGATCGCCGCCTCGGTGACGCCGTACACGTTCGCGGGAATCGCCGCCGGCGCGACATCGGCCACGGCGGCCACCAGGGCCTCGTAGCGCCAGATGTCGGTACCGGAGATCACCAGCCGCAGCTTGTCCAGGCCACCGGCCTCGCGGCAGTACCCGGCCAGCTCACGCAGCAGTGAGCCCGGGACGATCTCCGCGACCTCCACCTCGTGCTCGGCCAGCACCTGGTGCAGCTCGGCCACGGAGACGAAGTCGCTCTGCGGGGTGAAGATCACCGCACGGCCGAAGCACAGCGCACGGACGATGTCACCCACCGACACGTCGAACCCGGCACCGGCCATCGACAACATCGACCCCGGGCCGTCGAGACGCTCGAAGACCTCACCCCACCCGGTCACGTACCCGGCCAGGCCCCGGTGCGTCACGCCGACGCCCTTGGGACGGCCGGTCGAGCCGGAGGTGAACGCCATGTACGCCAGCCCGTCCAGCGAGGCCCCGGCGTGCGGCGCGACGGCGTCCGCGGACGACCTGTCGACGATCTTGGCGTGCGGGCCGATCTCGTCGACCATCAGCACGCGGCCGGTGAACTCCGGCAGGCCCTCGGCCAGGTCGGTGCTGCTGACCAGCACCGCCGCGCCGCAGTCCTCCAGCATGAAGCCGAGGCGCTCCACCGGCTGGCCCACGTTCAGCGGCACGTACACGCCGCCGCACTTCAGCACCGCCATGAACGTCGCGACCAGGTCGGCACTGCGGCCGAGCACGACGCCGACGGGCACCTCGGCCGTGACGCCGGAGAGCCGTAACCACGCGGCCAGCGTCTCGGCCCGCGCGTCCAGCTCGGCGAACGTCAGCCGCTCGTCCCCGCAGGCCACCGCGAGCTCGCCCGGGGTGCGCCGCGCCCACTCCGCCACCAGCTCGTGCGCCGGGGTGAGGACGTCGTCGGGCACGGGGTCGCCGGAGCGCGCCCAGCCCTGGACGAGCAGCTCGCGCTCGCCCGGGAGGGTCACCTCGATGTCCCGCACCAGCACGGCGCCGTCGGCCGCCACGGCGGTGAGCACCGCGGCGAGGCGGTCGAGCAGGCGCTCCACGGTCGGCTCGTCGAACGCCGCGGTGGAGAACTCGACCTCCATCTCCAGGCGCTCGCGCATGTCCACCGCGAACGTCAGCGGGGTGTTGCCGACCTCGACCGACTCCATCGTGGTGAAGCCGCCGCCGGGCGCGCCGAGCGCGGCCTCGTCCTCGGGGGTCTCGTCGTCGGGGAAGTTGCCGAAGACCATGATGCTGTCGAACATCGCGGTGCCCCGGGGGATCCGCGAGAAGCGCTGAACGTCCATCAGCGGGGTCTGCTCGTGCCGCCGGACCTCGAGCTGGGTCTGCTGCATGCGCCGCAGCCACTCGTCGAACGGCACGTCCGCCGGGACCTCGACCCGCATCGGCAGGGTGTTGATGAACAGGCCGACGATCGACTCCATCCCGGCCAGCTCCGCCGGGCGGCCGGACACGGTCAGGCCGAACATCACGTCCCGCTCGCCGCTGTAACGGGAGAGCAGCAGCGACCACGCGGCCTGCACCACCGTGCCGAGCGTCACCCGGGACCGGCGGGCGAGCCCGACCAGCCCGCGCGTCACGTCGACCGGCAGCTCCAGCCGCCGCCTGGCCTGCGACCAGTGCTCGGTGACCTGCCGGTCCACCGGCAGCGGCGTCGGGGCCTCGAACCCGGCCAGGTACCGGCGCCAGAACTCCTCGGCCTCCCCCGGCCGGCGGCCCTGGAGCCACGCGATGAAGTCGCGGTACGGCCGCACCGGCGGCAGATCGGGCTGCGCCCCCCGGCGCAGCGCCTCGTAGGCCTCGGCGACCTCGCCGATCACCACGGGCACGCTCCAGCCGTCCGCGCAGATGTGGTGCAGCGTCCAGACCAGCCAGAAGTGCCCCGCACCGAGGTCGATGAGGTGCAGCCGCATAAGCGGCGGCACCGCGATGTTGAAGCCGCGCTCACGCTCCGCGCGCAGGAAGTCGTCCAGCCGGGCCCGGCGCTCCTCCCCCGTGCCCGCGTCCGCGGACCAGTCGAGGACCTCAAAGGGAATCGGGATGTCACCGTGCACAACCTGCACAGGCTTGGCGACGCCCTCCCAGATGAACCCGGTGCGCAACGCGGGATGCCGCCCGACGACCACATCCCACGCACGCCGCATCGCCGCGACGTCCACCCCACCGGTGAACTCATATACCTCTTGCGCCAGGTACATCCCGGCGCCGTCCGGAGCCTCCAGCGTGTGAAACAGCATTCCCTGCTGCATCGGCGCCAAAGGATAAACGTCTTCAATCACGGCTAGCTCCCCGTTTTATCCACTGAGGCCCCGGACTCAAAAAGGAAAGCACCCTCGCCAGTATTTCCCAGAGCCTTCGAACGCCAGACGCTCCACAGAGCCGGACGTGGGAACCACCCCACACGCCATCACAACGAGAAACGCCGGCCGACGATAAGTCAACGACGCCCCCGCTCACACACGACTGTCCAATCTGGCTGCAGCGACAGGCTACGATAATGATCTTTCAGCCGGTTTTCAGTCCGTTGTCCGCACACCACGCGCAGGACCGGCGAGAAAAACATGAGCCACCGGGAAGACGTCGGCATTATCGCTCGAATTACCGTCCACAGATCAGTTTCAGCCTCACTGCTTGAGTCCACGTCCTGCTCGAATGCCGGCGGCGCAGCGAGGCGTTGCGTGCCAAGGGCTACACCTTCGAGCAGATCGCCGACCTGTTCGCCGTGTACCACGATGTGAGCCCGCTTCGCCTGTACCGCTACGCCTACGGCCGTACCGCCGCCGAGGCCGTGGCGCTGTACAACGATCTCGATCCGGCCGGGACCGCCGCGCTTCGGGAGTCCCGGCTGTACGACTTCGAGCACTGGCCCAGGCGCGGCAACCGGCCCACCGCGCGCACGGTGGCGCTGTTCGCGCAGGTCTACCGGACCGCCGCCCGGCGTCTGACCTCCGACGAGGTGTACGCCTCCTACAGCACGCGCGACCGGCAGCTCATCGACCGCACGGATCACCGGCACCTCCCCGCACAGCGGCCTTCTCGCGTCCCGAGCCCGATTCCCGGCCATGGCACCATGAATCTGGAAGCGGCACGCGACACGGCTCCTGCCCCCACACCGCGGGACTGCGCCTCGTTGCTGCGTGCTCTCGGAGCCGAGGAGGCCGATGTGAAGCGCCGCGATCTGCTGTTCGAGCTGGCCCTGGCGCTCGGCGGAGCCCCCGCTTTGACCCTGCTCCGGCACCTGTCCCCACCGGAGAAGGACCGGCTGGCGTCAGCGGTCCGCGCCTCCACCCGGGTGGACTCCGGAACCGTGGAGGTGATCGAGAAGCTGACCGCCCGGTGCCGCCGCCTGGACGACGACTTCGGCCCCGAGACCGTGCTCCCCATCGTGGACGGCCAGCGGCGCCTCGTCACCGACCTCCTCCACCGCGAGACCCTGCTGCCGGGCCTGCGCGACCGGCTCACCCGCGCCTACGCCGAACTCAGCCAACTCGCCGGCTGGTTGCACTACGACCTGATGGATCACGAAGGAGCACGTCTGCGCTATCAGGAAGGGCTCACTGCCGCTCACCACATCGGCGATCCCACCATGATCGCCTACCTTCACACCTGCCTCAGTTACGTGGCTGTGTACCGAGGACAGGTAGGGCAGGCACTCGATCACGTCTACGCCGCCCAAGGTTGGGCACGGCAAAGCCCCAGCAACCTGATCCGCTCAGTTCACGCCATGGAACTCGCCCGAGTGCTGGCTCGCCGTAACGAGACGATCGATAGCGAACGAGCGCTTGCCTATGCGGCCAGAACGGCCGAGCAGCCGAGAACCGGAGGCGACCCCGCGTACCTGTACTGGTGGACGATCGGCCAAGTGCAGGCCAGCGCCGCGGATTGCCAGCTCTACTGGGGGCGGCCCGATGAAGCGATCGGTTCCGTCGCGCGCACGCTGGCTGCGCCGACGACCCTCAACCTCGCGCGAGGGCATGCCCTACTCCACTACGCCGAGGCGCTCACCCGGAAACGTGAGATCCCCGGCGCCGTCGACAGGATCCGTGACGCGGCGCAGATCACCATCAGGCACAGCTCCGGCCGGCTCGTGGACTCCGTGCGGCAGGCTCGCGTCCACCTCCAGCCGTGGGCGGCCAACAAGCACGTCCGCACCCTTGACGAGGAGCTCCGCTCCCTGGGCATCGCAGGCCCTAACAGCTCATGAGCTGGTGCGGCCAACAGCCATCCCGCGCGTGCGACGCACAGGTGGACTCATGACCACAGCAACCGAAGTCGGGTTTTCGGGGGTCGAAGGGGGCGGAGCCCCCTGGGAGAACACAGCCCGAGCCGGAAGGCGCCCCGGCGCCTGGAGGCGCGGACCATGGGTGCGAGCGACCTCCGTCACCAGTTGGCGTCCGGGATAAGGCGCCGAGTTCGCCGTACCGCGTCCCGCCGCGTCGGCGCTGTGAGAGCGGGCGACGTGGCGGGACGAGCAGCCGGTCCGGGGCGGGTGGTGGGTGGGGCGGTTGGTCAGCCTCGGGGGATTTCCGACTGGCGCATGATGGCTGCCAGGCTGTCGGCGTCCAGGCCGGCCAGTGGGAAGTCCGACGGGGTGAACGTGCCGGCCTGGGGGTTCAGGCAGTGCTCGATGATGCGCTCCAGGGCCTCCAGGTAGCGGGCGGCTAGGCGTTCGACGGTCTCCTGGCGGTGGACGTCGGCGCTGTAGTACCACTCGAAGACCATGCGGCCGTCGGTGGTCTGGGCCGCTTCCACGCCCAGCAGGTGGGGGCGGGTTCGTTCCTCGCTGACGTTGCGGCCGGCCAGGGCGGGGGGCAGGGTGCGGGCCACCAGGCCCGTGCCGGCGGCCTGGGTCGCGTCCGTACCGCCGAGGTAGTTGAAGCTGACGGCCGGGGCGGGGAGCGACTGGAGGCGGCGGATCTCGCGGTCGGCGGGGTCGGCCAGGTAGCGCAGCGCGCCGTAGCCGACGCCGCGGCGGGGGCTGGACCTGAGCTGTTCCTTCACCGCCGGGATCAGCGCGGCGAGGTCGTCCAGGTCGGGGCTGGACAGGGCCACGGGGAAGATGGAGGTGAACCAGCCGACGGTGCGGGACAGGTCCATGCCCTCGGCGACGGCCTCGCGGCCGTGGCTCTCCAGGTCGATCGTGACCGCGCCGGTCCCCGCCCACTGGCCGAGCGCCCGCAGCAGCGCCGCGAGCAGCAGGTCGTTGATCTGCGTGCGGTACGCCTTGTGCGCGCCGGTCAGCAGGGACGACGTGCGGCCGGCGTCCAGCCAGACCCTGACGACGCCGGTGGAGGCGCCGGTGGCGGCGGCGCCGGGGGTGTCCACGGGGAGGCTGAACGGGTTGTCCAGCTGGCCCAGCCAGTACGGCAGCTCGGCCCTCGTCTCGTCGGCCCCGGCGAACTCGCGCAGCCCCTCGGCCCACCGCTTGAACGAGGTGGTCTTGTCGGGCAGCGCGCCCTCGGCCGATCCCTTGCCGGCGACGGCCCGGTAGGCCTGTTCGAGGTCCTGGAGCAGGACGTTCCAGGAGACCTCGTCCATCACCAGGTGGTGCACGGTGACGCCGAGCCACGCGGGCCGGTCGCCGCGGTCGAAGCACAGCACCCGCAGCAGCGGGCCGCCGGCCAGCGACAGCGACGTCTGCAGGGCGGTCATCCGCTCGGTGACCAGCTGCTCCAGGGCCCGCTGGTCGAGCCCGGCGGCGTCGACCACCTCGAAGACCTCGGCCCGCTCGTCCGGGCTGTTCACCTGGACCCAGGTGCCGTCGTCGTTCTTGAGGCGCATACGCAGCGCGTCGTGGTGCGCGATCACCGCGCCGAACGCCCGGGACAGGGCGGCGGGGTCGGTGCCGGGGGCGAGCTCCAGCACGTCCGACCAGTTCCAGTGGTCGCGGTCGGCGAGGTCCAGGCGGGTGAACCAGTGCTGGATCGGGGTCAGCGGCACCGGCCCGGAGACCGTGCCCTGCTCGGCCGCCGGGGTGCCCTGCGCGTCGCGCACCACCATCGCCAGCTCGGCCACGCTCTGCCGCGCGAACACGTCGGCGACGTCCAGCCGCAGCCCGGCCGCGCGGGCGCGGGCCACGATCTGGAGGCTGAGGATGGAGTCGCCGCCGAGCTCGAAGAAGTTGTCCCGGACGCCGACCCGCTCCACGCCGAGCACCTCGGACCAGATCCCGGCGAGGATCGTCTCGGCCTCGGTGGCCGGCGCCACGAACGGCGCGCCGACGGCCGGGCGGGCGTCGGGCTCGGGCAGGGCGCGGCGGTCGATCTTGCCGTTGGTGGTGAGCGAGAAGGACTCCACGATCATGAAGACGGCGGGGACCATGTAGTCGGGCAGCCTGTCGCGCACGAACTCCCGCAGGTCCGCGACCTCCAGCGCGGCGCCGGGCCTCGGGACGGCGTAGCCGATGAGGCGCTTGCCGAGGTTGCCCTCGTCGCGGGCCACCACCACGGCGTGCTGGACGCCGGGGTGCTCGGCGAGGACGTTCTCGATCTCGCCGGGCTCGATGCGGAAGCCGCGGATCTTCACCTGGTCGTCGGTGCGGCCCAGGTACTCCAGGTTCCCGTCCGCCCGCCACCGCGCGCGGTCGCCGGTGCGGTAGAGCCGCTGCCCGGGACGGCCGCTGACGTGGTCGGCGATGAAACGGGTCGCGCTGAGCCCGGCCCGGCCGAGGTAGCCCCGGGCCAGGCCGGCGCCGGCGACGTACATCTCCCCCGGCACCCCGATGGGGGCGGGGCTGAGCCGCTCGTCCAGGACGTACACCGCGAGGTCCTCGATCGGCACCCCCACGGGTGAGCCACGCCAGTCGCCCTCCACCACGGTGTCGTCCACCACCAGGTAGGACACGTGCACGGTGGTCTCGGTGATGCCGTACATGTTGACCAGGTCGACCCGCGGGTGCCGCTCGCGCCAGGTGGCCAGCCGCGCCACCTCCAGCGCCTCACCACCGAAGATCACGTACCGCAGCGGCAGCTCCTGGACGGGCTGCTCGGCCTCGGCCGCGGTGAGCTGGTAGAACGCCGACGGGGTCTGGCACAACACCGTGACCCCCTCGTCGGCGAGCAGCCGGAGCATGGCCGCCGGGGACCGGGAGGTCTCGAAGGAGACGACCACGACCTTGCCGCCCCACAACAGCGCGCCCCACAGCTCCCAGACCGAGAAGTCGAACGCCGCCGAGTGGAACATCGACCACACGTCGTCGGGGCCGAAATCGAACCATTTCTGGGTGGAGGTGAGCAGCCGGATCACGTTGGCGTGCTCGATCATCACGCCCTTGGGACGGCCGGTGGAGCCGGAGGTGTAGATGACGTACGCCACGTCCCGGTCGCCGATCGCCACGCCGGGCGCGTGCGACGGGTAGGAGGCGGACCCGGCCAGCAGCTCGGCGGTGACCATGGTCACCGGCTGGGCGTCCTCCAGCATGAAGGCCACCCGGTCGGCCGGGTAGTCCGGGTCGATGGGCAGGTAGCCGGCGCCGGACTTGACGACGCCGAGCAGCGCGACCACCAGGTCCACGGTCCGGGGAAGCGCGACCGCGACCAGCCTGCCGGGGGCGGCGCCGCGCTCGATCAGCAGGTGGGCGAGCCGGTTGGCCCGCCGGTCCAGCTCGGCGTAGGTCAGTGTGCCGCCGTCGCCGGTGACCGCCACCGCGTCCGGGGCGTCGCGCACCCAGCCCTCGAACACCGTCACGATCGACTCCCCGGCCCCGGCGGGCTCGGGCACCGCGACGGGCGCGGTGAGCGTGGCGTGCTCGGCGGGGTCGAGGATCTCGACGGCGTCGGGGGTGAGCACCGGATCGGCGGCCACCGCGCCGAGCACCCGCGTGAGGTGGCCGAGCACCCGCTCGACCGTGGCGGCGTCGAACACCGCGGTGGAGTACGCGACCTCCACGCCGAGGCGGTCCTCCAGGTCGACCATCACCGTCATCGGGTAGTGGCCCTGCTCGACGTTCTCCACGGGGGTGAACAGCAGCCGCTCGCCGGTGGGGACGCCCTCCTCGGGGAGTTCCTCCTGCGGGTAGTTGCCGAACACCACGATGCTGTTGAACAGCGCGGTGCCGCGCGGGATGAGAGATTCGCGCTGGATGTCGATCAGCGGGGTGTACTCGTAGCGCTGGATGGCGACCTGGTTGTCCTGGAGGCGTTGCAGCCACTCCACGAACGGCACGTCGCCGGGCACCTCGATGCGCATGGGCAGGGTGTTGATGAACAGGCCGACGATGGACTCCATCCCGGTCAGCTCGGCCGGGCGGCCGGACACGGTGAGGCCGAACATCACGTCGCGGTCGCCGCTGTAGCGGGACAGCAGCAGCGCCCAGGCGGCCTGCACGACCGTGCCGAGGGTGACCCTGGCCCGGCGGGACAGCTCGACCAGTCCCCGGGTGACCTCTTCCGACAGCCGTACGCGGTGGTGGTCCTGCGCCCAGTGCTCGTCGGCCTGCCGGTCCAGCGGCAGAGGCGTCGGGGCCTCGAACCCGGCCAGGTAGGTGCGCCAGAAGTTCTCCACCTCGGTGGCGTCGCGGCCCTGGAGCCAGGCGATGAAGTCCCGGTACGGCCGCACGGCGGGCAGGGCGGCCCGGCGTTCCGCGCGCAGGCCCTCGTAGATCCGGGAGACCTCCTCCACCACGACGGGCAGGCTCCAGCCGTCGCACACGCCCTGGAACAGCGCCCAGATCAGCCAGTACCGCTCGTCGCCCCTGTCGATCAGGTACACCCGGGTCAGCGGCGGGCGGGCCAGGTCGAAGCCCTGTTCGCGGTCCTCGCGGAGCAGGTCGTCCAGCCGGGCTTGGCGGGCCTCGTCGTCGTCCAGGCCGGACCAGTCGAGGAACCGGAAGGGCACCTCGATGCCCTCGTGCACGACCTGGACGGGTTCGGCGACGCCCTGCCAGACGAAGCCGGTGCGCAGCGCGGCGTGCCGCTCGACCACCGTGTCCCAGGCGGCGCGCATCACGTCGGGGTCGACGCGGTGGCCGCCCAGCTCGTAGAGGCCCTGCGCCCAGTAGACCCCGGCGCCGTCGGCGGGGGCCTCCAGCACGTGGAACAACATGCCCTGCTGCACCGGGGCCAGCGGGTACACGTCCTGGATAGGCGTCGGCGAGCCGGTCTCGGCCAGCATGTCCACGGCGGGCTGGTCCAGGCGGGCCAGCGGGAAGTCCGACGGGGTGTAGCCGCCGGCCCCCGGGGACAGGCAGTGCTCGATGAGGCCGCGCAGCGCCCGGACGTAGGCGTCCGCGACGCGCTGGACGGTCTCGGTGTGGTGCAGGTCGGTGCTGTGGTACCAGTCGAAGGCCATCCGGCCGTCCGGGGTCTGGTACGCCTCGATGTGCAGTGCGTGCGAGCCGGTCTCCCCGGTGGGGCCGCACAGGTCGACCGGCAGCTCTTTGGCGACCAGGCCGACGGAGTCGTCCCCGGCGGCGTCCGCACCACCGGTGTAGTTGAACAGCACCTGCGGCCCGGCGGCGCCGCGCAGCCGCTCCAGCGTGGCGGCGAAGCCCGTGTCGTCACCGGGGTCGGTCAGGTAGCGCAGGGCGCCGTAGCCGACACCCCGGCGCGGGGTGCTCCTGAGCTGTTCCTTGACGGACTTCAGGACGCCGGCGGGGTCGTCGAGGTCGGCGCCGGACAGGGCCACCGGGAAGATCGAGGTGAACCAGCCGACGGTGCGGGAAAGGTCCACGCCGTCGGCGACGGCCTCGCGGCCGTGGCTCTCCAGGTCGATGGTCACCGCGTCCGTGCCGGCCCAGCGGCCGAGGGCCTGGAGCAGGCCCGCGAGCAGCACGTCGTTGATCTGGGTGCGGTACGCCCGGTGCACGCGGGTGAGCAGCGCCGAGGTGGCCTCGGCGTCCAGCTCCACCCGGACCGAGCGCACGGTCGCGTCGCTGAACCGGCCGTCCTTGTCCACCGGCACGGCGAAGCCCGGGGTGAGCTGGCCCAGCCAGTGGTCCGCCTCGCCGCGCGCCTCGGCGGAGCCCGCGAACTCCACCAGGGTGTCGGCCCACTGCCGGAACGAGGTCGTCTTCCGCGGCAGCGCCGCGCGGTCGCCGCCGGACTCGTACAGCCGGTGCAGGTCCTCCAGCAGGACGTTCCACGCCACACCGTCCATCACCAGGTGGTGCACGGCGATGCCCAGCCAGCCCGGACGGTGGCCCCGCTCGAAGTAGGTCACCCGCAGCAGCGGGCCGTCCGACAGCGACAACGACCGCTGAACCGCCGTCATCCGCTCGGTCACGATGTATTCGAGCCGCTCGCGCGGCAGCCCGACCGCGTCGACCACCGAGAACACCTCGGCGGTCTCCTCGGCCGCGTTCTCCTGCACCCAGGTGTCGCCGTCGCGGGTGAACCGGATGCGCAGCGCGTCGTGGTGCGCGACGAGCCCGTCGACGGCGCGGGCCAGCCGCCCGGCGTCGATGCCGGGGGCCAGCTCGAACATGCCCGACCAGTTCCAGTGGTCCCGGTCGGGGACCTGCTGCTCGGTGAACCAGTGCTGGATGGGGGTCAGCGGCACCGGCCCGGCGACCGTGCCCTGCTCGGCCAGCACCACGACCGGCACTTCCCGGACGGCCAGTGCCAGCTCGCCGACGCTCTGCCGGGCGAACACGTCGGCCACGTCCAGCTGGAGCCCCGCCGCGCGGGCGCGGGCGATGATCTGGAGGCTCAGGATGGAGTCGCCGCCGAGCTCGAAGAAGTTGTCCTGCACACCGACCCGCTCGACGCCGAGGACGTCGGACCAGATCCCGGCCAGCGCGATCTCGGCCTCGCTGCGCGGGGGCACGTACTCGACCCCGGCCGCCACCACGTCCACGTCCGGCTCGGGCAGCGCCCTGCGGTCGACCTTGCCGTTGGCGGTCAGGGTGAAGGACTCCACGACCATCATCACGGCGGGGACCATGTAGTCGGGGAGGCGGGCCCGCAGGAACGCCCGCAGCTCGGGCACCTCGGCCGTGGCCCCGGGCTCGGGCACCACGTAGCCGACGAGGCGCTTGCCGGTCGGGCCGTCTTCCCGGGCCACCACCACCGCGTCCTGCACGGACGGGTGCTCGGCCAGCACGTTCTCGATCTCACCGGGCTCGATGCGGAACCCGCGAATCTTGACCTGCTCGTCGGTGCGGCCCAGGAACTCCAGCATCCCGTCCGCCCGCCACCGCACCCGGTCTCCCGTGCGGTAGAGCCGCTGCCCGGGAAGCCCGCTGAGGTGGTCGGCGACGAACCGCTCGGAGGTCAGGCCCGCACGGCCCACGTAGCCGCGGGCGACACCCACACCGCCGACCAGCAGCTCGCCGGTCACCCCGACCGGGACGACGTTCAGCCACTCGTCGACCACGTAGACCCGCACCCCGGCGAGGGGACGGCCCACCGGGACCATCAGACCGGTGCCGTCCACCGCCACCGCGCCGAAGCCGTCGCCCGGCGGGACCCGCGGTCCCTGGTCGGGGACGAGCGGCATGAGCAGCGAGTCGATGGCGGCCTCGGTGACGCCGTACACGTTGGCCGGGATGGCGACCGGGGCGACGTCCGCCACGCTCGCCACCAGCGCCTCGTGCCGCCAGATGTCGGTGCCGGAGATGACCAGCCGCAGATGCTTGAGCCCGCCCGTGTCCCGGCAGTACCCGGCCAGTTCGCGCAGCAGCGACCCGGGGACGATCTCGGCGATCTCCACCTGGTGCTCGTCGAGGACCTGGTGCAGCTCGGACACCGACACGAAGTCGCTCTGCGGCGTGAACACCACCGCGCGGCCGAAGGCCACGGCCCGGACGATGTCCCCTACGGACACGTCGAACCCGGCGCCCGCCATCGACAACATCGCCCCCGGGCCGCCGAGGCGGTCGAAGACCTCGCCCCACCCGGCCACGTACCCGGCCAGGCCCCGGTGCGTCACCCCGACGCCCTTCGGACGGCCCGTGGAGCCGGAGGTGAACGCCATGTACGCCAGCCCGTCCAGCGAGACGTCGGCGACCGGCGCGGCGGCGTCCGCGGGCGCCTCGTCGCCGAGCGCGTCGGCCATCAGCACCGGCCCGGCGAACGGCGGCAGCCCTCCGGCGAGGTCCGTGCTGCTCACCAGCACCGACGCCCCGCAATCCTCCAGCATGAAACCGAGGCGCTCCACCGGCTGCCCCACGTTCAACGGCACGTACACACCACCGCACTTCAACACCGCCATGAACGCCACCACCAGGTCCACCCCACGACCCAGGACCACACCCACCGCCACCTCGGGACCCACCCCCGACGACCGCAACCACCCCGCGAGTAATTCGGCCCGCGCGTCCAGCTCGGCGAAGCTCAGCCGGGCCGTCCCACACACCACCGCCAGCTCGTCGGGGGTACGCCGCGCCCACTCGGCCACCTGCCGGTGCGCGGGGATCAGGGCCCGTTCGCCCACGACGTCACCCGCCACCGGGACGTCCGCCTCGGCCCACTCCCGGACCAGCAGCTCGCGCTCGCCGGGAAGCGTCACCTCCACGTCCCGCACCAGCACGCCGCCGTCGGCCGCCACGGCGGTGAGCACGGCGGTGAAGCGGTCCATCAGCCGGTCCACCGAGACGCCGTCGAAGGCCGCCGTGGAGTATTCCACCTCGAAGGCCATCCGCTCGCCGGGAAGGCAGGCGACGCTGATCGGGAAATTGCCCAGCTCGATGGAGTCCAGCAGTTCGGACGACTGGAAAAGCTCGGCGCCGGTTTCCTCCGCGCCGGCCAGCCCCGGATAGTTCTGGAAGCTGACGAGGCTGTTGAACAGCGCCGTGCCCCGCGGAATCGCGGAACAACGCTGAATGTCGAGCAGCGGTGTGTGCTCGTATTTCTGCAGCCGGACCACGTCGTCCTGAAGGCGCCGCAGCCACGCGGTGAACGTCTCGTCCCACGGCACCGTGACGCGCATGGGAAGGGTGTTGATGAACAGGCCGACGATCGACTCCATCCCGGCCAGGTCGGCGGGACGGCCGGACACGGTGCGGCCGAACATCACGTCGGACTCGCCGCTGACCCTGGACAGCAGCAGCGCCCACCCCGCCTGCACGACGGTGCCGAGCGTCACCCGGGCCTGCCGCGCCAGCCGCTCCAGCCCGGCGGTGGCCTCGCGGGACAGCTCCACCCTGCGGCGGTCCTGGTCCCAGTGGCCGGTCGCCTGGCGGTCCACCGGCAGCGGCGTCGGCGCCTCGAAGCCGTCCAGGTACCCGCGCCAGAACTCCTCCATGTCGCCGAGGTCGCGGCGGCCGAGCCAGGCGATGAACTCCCGGTACGGCCGGACCGCGGGCAGCGCGGGCTCCTTGCCCTGACGCACCGCCGCGTAGGCCAGCGACACCTCGTCCATCACGATGGGCAGGCTCCACCCGTCGCACAGGCCCTGGTACATGCCCCACAGCAGCCAGTGGCGGCCCCCGCCCCTGCTGATCAGGTACAACCGCATCAGGGGCGGCGCGGTGAGGTCCAGGCCCCGGTCCCGGTCGGCCTGGATCAGCTTCTCCAGCCGGGCGCGCTGCTCGTCCTCGCCCGGCGTGCCGGACCAGTCCAGCACCTCGAACGGCAGCGTCACCCCGGCCATCACGACCTGCAGCGGCTCGTCGACGCCCTGCCAGACGAATCCCGTGCGCAGCGCGGCGTGCCGCCTGACCACCAGGTCCCACGCCATGCGGAACGACGCCACATCCAGGCCGCCCGCGAACTCGTACAGGCCCTGGGCCCAATAGGCCCCGATGTTCGCCGGAGCCTCGATCACGTGAAACAGCATGCCCTGCTGCATCGGCGCCAACGGATAAACGTCTTCGATCACGGCTCGCCCCAAATATCGTCGTCGCAAGGCGTCTCACATGGAGAGATGTAAATGCCCGCGCGCGCCCTGCCGTCTATTCGACCCCGGCGAACAGGTTACGGTGATCGCATTTCAAGGTGTTTTCAGTGCGCTGTCCCCACCCATGAAACGCCACTCGAAAACGAACCGTTAAAAGGCGGCCAATTGTTCGTGGCCGCCTTTTAAACGGTGCTCAGCCCTTGCCGCCGCCCATCTGCTTCATGATCGCGGCGAGGGTGGCGTCGTTGAGGTTCGCCAGCGGGAAGTCCGACGGCGTGAAGCCGCCGGCCTGCGGGTCCAGGCAGTGCTCGACCAGCTCCTTGAGCTCCCGCACGTAGTCGTTCGCGATCCGCTCGACGGTCTCGGCGCGGTGCAGACCGGCGCTGTAGTACCAGTCGAACACCATCTGCCCGTCGGCCCCCTGGGCGGCCTCGATCTGCAACACGTGCGAGCGGGTCGCGTCCGCGCCCTCGGTGGGCCCGCACAGCTCCACCGGCAGGGCACGGGCCACCAGCCCGGTCCCGGTGCCGCCCGCGTCGGCGCCGCCCATGTAGTTGAAGAGGATCCCCGGCTCGGGCAGGCCGCGCAGCCGGTCGAGCCTCGGGTCGGCGGAGTCGTCGGTGAGGTGGCGCAGGGCGCCGTAGCCGACGCCGCGGCGCGGGGTGCGGCGCAGCTGCTCCTTCACGGACTTGACCACGCCGGCCGGGTCGTCCAGGTCGGTGCTGGACAGGGTGACCGGGTAGATCGAGGTGAACCAGCCGACGGTGCGGGACAGGTCGACCTGGTCGTTGACGGGCTCGCGGCCGTGGCTCTCCAGGTCGACGGTCACCGCGCCGGTCCCGGCCCACCGGCCGAGCGCCCGCAGCAGCGCCGCGAGCAGCAGGTCGTTGCTCCGCGTGCGGTACGCCTTGTGCGCCCGGGTCAGCAGCGCCGAGGTCGCCTCGGCGTCCAGGGTGACCCGCACGGTGCGGCGGGACGCCTCGCTGTTGTCCCCCGTGCCGTCCACCGGGACCCGGAAGCCGGAGTCCAGCTGCTCCAGCCAGTAGCCGAGCTCGGCCCGCACCTCGGCCGTCCCGGCGAAGGACCGCAGCTGCTCGGCCCACTGCTTGACCGAGGTCGTCTTGGCGGGGAGCGCGCCCTTGGCGGTGCCCTTGGCGAGGATCGCCTGGTACGCCTGGCCGAGGTCGTCCAGCAGGATGGTCCAGGACACGCCGTCCATCACCAGGTGGTGGACGGTGACGCCGAGCCACCCGGGCTCGTCGCCGCGCTCGAAGTACGCCACCCGCAGCAGCGGGCCGTCGGCCAGGGACAACGACCGCTGGAGCACCGTCATCCGCTCGGTGACCAGTTCCGCGAGGCGCGGCCGGGAGAGGCCCACCGCGTCGATCACCGAGAACACCTCGGCGGTCTCCTCGGCGGCGTTCTCCTGCACCCACCCGCCACGGCCGGCGTCGTGGGCGAACCTCGTGCGCAGCGCGTCGTGGTGGGCGATCAGGGTGTCGACGGCCTGGCCGAGCACCTTCAGGTCCGCCCCCGCGGACAGTTCGAGCACGCCGGACCAGTTCCAGTGGTCGCGGTCGGCGATGTCCTGCCGGGTGAACCAGTGCTGGATCGGGGTGAGCGGCACCGGCCCGGTGACGAGGCCCTGTTCGGCGAGCACGGCGGCGGAGGCGTCGCGGACGGCCATCGCCAGCTCGCCGACGCTCTGCCGCGCGAACACGTCGGCCACGTCCAGCTGGAGCCCGGCCGCGCGGGCGCGGGCCACGATCTGGAGGCTCAGGATGGAGTCGCCGCCGAGCTCGAAGAAGTTGTCCTGGAGGCCGACGCGCTCGACGCCGAGCACCTGGGACCAGATCTCGGCGAGCACCATCTCCGCCTCGGTGCTCGGCGGCACGTAGGTCGCGCCGATCGTCGTGCCGAGCTCCGGCTCGGGCAGTGCCCGCCGGTCGACCTTCCCGTTGGCGGTCAGGGCGAAGGCCTCCACCACCATCAGCACGGCCGGGACCATGTACTCGGGGAGGCGGGCCCGCAGGAACACCCGCAGGTCGGCCACCTCGACCACGGCGCCGGGTTCGGCGACGACGTACCCGATGAGGCGCTTGCCGTTCGGGCCGTCGTCCCTGGCCACCACCACCGCGTCCTGCACGGCGGCGTGCTCGGCCAGCACGTTCTCGATCTCGCCCGGCTCGATGCGGAACCCGCGGATCTTGACCTGCTCGTCGGTACGGCCCAGGAACTCCAGAGCGCCGTCCGCCCTCCAGCGGACCCGGTCCCCGGTGCGGTACAGCCGCTCCCCGGGAAGCCCGCTCAGATGGTCGGCGATGAACCGCTCGGACGTCAGACCGGCCCGTCCCACGTAGCCCCGGGCGACGCCGACGCCGCCGACCAGCAGCTCACCGGCGACCCCGACCGGGACGAGGTTCAGCCACTGGTCGACCACGTAGACCCGGACCCCGGCCAGCGGACGGCCGACCGGCACCATCAGCCCGGCGCCGTCGACCGGCACCGCCGGGAAGCCGCCCGGCGCGGGCTCGGCGGCGGGCAGGCCGCCGGGGGTCAGCGGCATGAGCAGCGAGTCGATCGCGGCCTCGGTGACGCCGTAGACGTTCGCGGGGATCGCGGCCGGCGCGACGTCGGCCACGGCCGCCACCAGGGCCTCGTGCCGCCAGATGTCGGTGCCGGAGATCACCAGCCGCAGCTTCTCCAGGCCACCCGCCTCACGGCAGTACCCGGCCAGCTCGCGCAGCAGCGTGCCGGGCACGATCTCGGCGATCTCGATCTCGTGCTCGTCGAGCACCTGGTGCAGCTCGGCCACCGACACGAAGTCGCTCTGCGGCGTGAAGACCACCGCACGCCCGAAGCACAGGGCCCGCACGATGTCCCCCACCGAGACGTCGAACCCGGCGCCCGCCATCGACAACATCGCCCCCGGGCCGCCGAGGCGCCCGAAGACGTCCCCCCATCCGGCCACGTACCCGGCCAGGCCCCGGTGCGTCACGCCGACGCCCTTGGGACGGCCGGTCGAGCCGGAGGTGAACGCCATGTACGCCAGCCCGTCCAGCGGGACGTCCTTGCCGACGACGCGACCTTCCAGCACGCCGCCGGACGCGGCGGGCTCGAACCGGTCGGCCATCAGCACCGGCCCGGCGAACGGCGGCAGGTCCCCGGCGAGGTCCGTGCTGCTCACCAGCACCGACGCCCCGCAGTCCTCCAGCATGAAACCGAGCCGCTCCACCGGCTGCCCCACGTTCAACGGCACGTACACACCACCGCACTTCAACACCGCCATGAACGCCACCACCAGGTCCACCCCACGACCCAGCACCACACCCACCGCCACCTCGGGACCCACCCCCGACGACCGCAACCACCCCGCGAGCGACTCGGCCCGCGCGTCCAGCTCGGCGAACGTCAGCCGGTCGTCGCCGCACACCACCGCGGTCTCCCCGGGAGAGCTGCGCGCCCAGTCCGCGACCAGTTCGTGCGCGGGCACCAGCGCGTCGTCCGGCACCGGGGCCGACCGCGCCCAGGGCCCGGCGAGCAGTTCGCGTTCGCCGGGGAGCGTCACCGGCACGTCGCGCACCAGGAGCCCGGCGTCGGCCGCGACCGCGACGAGCACCCGGGCGAAGCGGTCGAGCAGCCGGTCCACCGACAGCTCGTCGAACGCCGCGGTGGAGTACTCCACCTCGACCTCAAGGCTGTCGCGCAGGTTGACCGCGAGCATCAGCGGGGAGTTGCCCTGCTCGAACGAGTCCGCGTAGGTGAAGACGCCGTGCTCGGCGAGCGCGTTCTGCGGGTAGTTGCCGAACACCATGATGCTGTCGAACAGCGCGCTGCCGCGCGGCACCGAGGAGTACCGCTGGATGTCCACCAGCGGCGTGTACTCGTAGCGCTGCACCGCGACCTGGTTGTCCTGGAGCCGGGGCAGCCACTCGGCGAACGGCACGTCCGCCGGGACGTCCACCCGCATCGGCAGGGTGTTGATGAACAGGCCGACGATCGACTCCATCCCGGCCAGCTCGGCGGGGCGCCCGGACACCGTGAGGCCGAACATCACGTCCCGCTCGCCGCTGGACCTGGACAGCAGCAGCGCCCACGCGGCCTGCACGACCGTGCCCAGGGTGACCCTGGCCCGGCGGGCGAGCTCGACCAGCCCGGCCGTCGCCTCGGCGGGCAGCTCGATCCTGCGGCGGTCCTGCGCCCAGTGGTCGGTGACCTGCCGGTCCACCGGCAGCGGCGTCGGGGCCTCGAACCCGGCCAGGTACTCCCGCCAGAACTCCTCGTCCGACCCGGAGCGCCCGTCCAGCCACGCGATGAAGTCCCGGTACGGCCGCACCGCGGGCAGCTCGGCCCGCGCGCCGCGCCGGGCCGCCTCGTAGATGTGCGTGGCCTCGTCCACCAGGATGGGCAGGCTCCAGCCGTCGGTGCAGATGTGGTGGAACGTCAGCACCAGCCAGTGCCGGTCGCCGCCCCGGCCGACCAGCGTGACCCGCATCAGCGGCGGGCGCGCCAGGTCGAAGCCGCGGTCCCGGTCGGCCTCCAGCAGCTCACGCAGCCGGACCCGCTGGGCCGCCTCGTCGCCCTCGTGCGACCAGTCGAGCGCCTCGAACGGCACCGCGGCCCGGTCGTGCACCACCTGCACCGGCTCGGCGACGCCCTCCCACAGCAGCCCGGTGCGCAGCGCGGGGTGGCGGGCCACGACGGCGTCCCACGCCTGGCGGAACGCGTCCGCGTCCAGCGCGCCGGTGTACTCGTAAAGGCCCTGGGCGAGGTAGACGCCGGACCCGGAGGGTGCCTGCAGGGCGTGGAACAGGATGCCCTGCTGGACGGGGCTCAGCGGGTACACGTCGGCCAGCTCGGCCCCGGCCTCGCGGGCCGCGGCGGCCAGGGTGTCCAGCGTGCCCTGTTCCAGGGCGGCCAGCGGGAAGTCCGACGGGGTGTGGCCACCGGCCCGGGGGGACAGGCAGTGGCCGACCAGCTCGCGCAGCGCGTCGATGTACCCCTGCGCGACCCGCTCGATGGTCCCGGGGCGGTGCAGGCCCGCGCTGAACTGCCACTCGACGGCCATCCGCCCGTCGCCGTCCTGGTACACCTCGATCTGGAGGCCGTGCGCGCGGGTCTGCCCGTCGGACCCGCAGAGCGACGCGGGGAGCCGCCGCCCGACCAGCCCGCCGGGCGCGGCGGCGTCCGCCGCGCCGATGTAGTTGAACCCGATGTACGGCTCGGGCAGCTCGCCGAGCCGCCGCGCGTCCCCGAGGTAGCGCAGCGCGCCGAAGCCGACGCCGCGTCGCGGGCTGCGCCGCAGCTGCTCCTTGACGGCCTTCAGCACCCCGGCCGGGTCGTCCAGGTCGGGGGCCGACAGCGCGACGGGGAACACGGAGGTGAACCAGCCGACGGTGCGGGAGAGGTCCACGCCCTCGGTGACGGCCTCGCGGCCGTGGCTCTCCAGGTCGATCGTCACCGACCCGGTCGCGGCCCACCGGCCGAGGGCCTGGAGCAGGCCGGCGAGCAGGACGTCGTTGATCTGGGTGCGGTACGCGCGGTGCACGCGGGTGAGCAGCGCGGAGGTCGTCTCGGCGTCCAGCCAGGTGCGCACGACCATCTCGTCGCCCTTGCCGGAGGAGCCGGGGCCGTCCATCGGCACGCTGAACGGGGACTCCAGCTGCTCCAGCCAGTAGCCGGTCTCGGCGCGGGCCTCCGGTGAGACGGCGAACTCGCGCAGCTGCTCGGCCCACTGCCGGAACGACGTGGTCTTGGCGGGCAGGGCCGCGGGGTCGCCGCCGGACTCGTACAGCCGGTGGAGGTCCTCCAGCAGGATGCTCCAGGACACGCCGTCCATCACCAGGTGGTGCACGGTGACGCCGAGCCACCCGGGCCGGTCGCCGCGCTCGAAGTAGGCCATGCGCAGCAGCGGGCCGTCGGTCAGCGACAGCGACCGCTGGAGCAGGCTCATGCGCTCGGTGACCAGCTCGGCGAGCCGCCGCTCGTCCATGCCGACGGCGTCGACCACGGAGAACAGCTCGGCGGGCTCGTCGGCGGCGTTCTCCTGCGCCCACGCGCCGCGCGCGGAGTCGTAGGCGAGGCGCATGCGCAGCGCGTCGTGGTGCGCGACCAGCGCGTCCACGGCGGCGGCCAGCGTCCCGGCGTCCACCGGGGCGGCCAGCTCGAACACGCCGGACCAGTTCCAGCGGTCCCGGTCGGCGATCGGCTGCCTGGTGAACCAGCGCTGCACCGGGGTCAGCGGCACGGGCCCGGTGACGGTGCCCTGCTCGGCCAGCACCACCACGGGGGTGTCCCGGACGGCCGTGGCCAGCTCGCGGACGCTCTGCTTGGCGAACACGTCGGCCACGTCCAGCTGGAGGCCCGCCGCGCGGGCCCTCGCCACGATCTGGAGGCTCAGGATGGAGTCGCCGCCGAGCTCGAAGAAGTTGTCCATGACGCCGACCCGCTCGACGCCGAGCACCCCCGACCAGATCCCGGCGAGGATCACCTCGGCCTCGGTGCGCGGCGGCACGTACTCGGCGCCGCTGGACGCGGCGACGTCCGGCTCGGGCAGGGCGCGACGGTCGATCTTGTCGTTGGCGGTCAGCGCGAACGCGTCCACCACCATGAACACCGACGGCACCATGTACTCCGGCAGCCGCGCCTGCATGTACGCCCGCAGGTCCGCGATCTCGACCCCGCCGGCCTCCTCGGCGGTGACGTACCCGACGAGCCGCTTGCCCGAGGGCCCGTCGGCGCGGGCGACCACGACGGCGTCGCGCACGCCGGGGTGCTCGGCCAGCACGGCCTCCACCTCACCCGGCTCGATGCGGAAGCCCCGGATCTTCACCTGCGCGTCGGTACGGCCCAGGAACTCCAGCACCCCGTCCGCCCGCCACCGCACGCGGTCCCCGGTGCGGTACAGCCGCTCCCCCGGCCGCCCGCTCAGATGGTCGGCGACGAACCGCTCGGCCGTCAGGTCCGCGCGGCCCACGTACCCGCGGCCCACACCGACCCCGCCGACCAGCAGCTCACCCGGCACCCCGGCGGGGACCAGGTTCATCCACTGGTCCACCACGAACAACGAGGTGGACACGACGGGGCGGCCGATCGGCACCACGCCGTCGCCGGTGCCGTGCCCCGACCCGAAGTCGAAGATCGAGCTGAACGTGGTGCATTCGGTGGGGCCGTAGCAGGCGACGAACCGCAGGTCGGGCAGCCGTCCCCGCACGCGCTCGCAGTGCGCCACCGACAGGGCGTCACCGCCGGTCAGCAGCAGCCGCAGGCCGTCGAACGACTCCGGCGCCGACTCCACGACCTGGTGGAAGAGCCCGGCCGTCACGTGGGCCACCGACACCTCGTGCTCACGCAGGAAGGCGCCGACGTCCACACCCTCGACCCGGCCGCCGGTGGCCATCACCAGCGACGCGCCGTTGAGCAGCGCGCCCCAGATCTCGAACGTCGACGCGTCGAACGTCACCGGCGCCAGCTGCGCCACCACGTCGCCGGGGCCGATCGCCAGCACGGGGTCCACGCACAGCCGCACCACGCCGCCGTGCGTCACCTCGACGCCCTTCGGCACGCCCGTCGAGCCGGAGGTGTACATCACGTACAGCGCGTCGCCGGGGTCCGCCGCCCCGGCGCCGAGGCCCTCGGGCACGGGCTCCACGTCGCGCACGTCGATCGTCCGCAGCCCGGCCAGCCCGGCCAGCTCGCCGGGGAGCGGCTGCCCGGCGGTCAGCACCACCTCGATGCCGGAGTCCTCGATCACGAAACGCAGCCGGGTCAGCGGCCACGACGGGTCCAGCGGGACATAGCTCGCCCCGATCCCCGCCGCCCCGAGGATCGCGGCGACGAATTCGGCGCCGCGCTCGACGAACACGCCGACCCGCGCTCCGGCGCCGGCCGCGCGCAGCGACCGCGCGACGCCGCCGGCCAGTGCGTCCAGCTCACCGTACGTGAGGTCGGTGCCGCCGCCGCGCACCGCGAGCACGTCGCGTCCGGCGGCGACCCGGCGGGCGAACATCCCGGCCAGGGACACCTCGTCCACGCCGACCCCGGAGACGCCGAGGGCCTTCACGCCGGAAAGCTCGGCGGCGCCGACCAGGCCGATCCCGCCGACCGGGGCCTCGGCGTCGGCCGCGACCGTGCTCAGCACGCCGCCGAGGCGCTCCAGCAGTCCCTCGACCGTGGCCGCGTCGAAGGCGCCGGTGGAGAACGTCATCTCGAAGCCCAGCCGTTCGCCGCCGCCGAACACCGCGACGTTCAGCGGGTAGTTGCCGAGCTCCACGTAGTCCAGCAGCTCCATGCCGGGCGCGCCGCCGCCGCCCGCCACGGACAGGCCGTCGGTCATCTGCACCACGACGATGCTGTCGAACAGCGACACCCCGCCCTGCACGGCCGAGGAGCGCTGGATGTCGACCAGCGGGGTGTACTCGTAGCGCTGGGCGGCGACCTGGTTGTCCTGGAGGGTCCGCAGCCAGTCGACGAACGGCACGCCGGCGGGGACCTCGACCCGCATCGGCAGGGTGTTGATGAACAGGCCGACGATCGACTCCATCCCGGCCAGGTCGGCGGGGCGGCCGGACACGGTCACGCCGAACACCACGTCGGGCTCGCCGCCGAAGCGGGACAGCAGCAGCGACCACGCCGCCTGCACGACCGTGCCGACCGTCACCCTGGCCCGGCGGGCGAGGTCGGTCAGCCCGGCGGTGACCTGCGGGGACAGCTCCATGCGTCGGCGGTCCTGCGCCCAGTGCTCGGTGACCTGCCGGTCCACCGGCAGCGGCGTCGGGGCCTCGAACCCGGCCAGGTAGCCGCGCCAGAACCGCTCGGCCTCGCCGAGGTCCCGCTCGGCGAGCCAGGCGATGAAGTCGCGGTACGGCCGCACCTGGGGCAGGGTGACGTGCTCGCCCTCGGAGAGGCCCTCGTACACGCGGGCCACCTCGGCCAGCAGGATGGGCAGGCTCCAGCCGTCGGTGGAGATGTGGTGCATGGTCCAGACGAGCCAGGAGCGGCCCTCGCCCCGGTCGATCAGGTGCACGCGCATCAGCGGGGGCACGGCCACGTCGAAGCCGCGGGCCCGGTCGGCGGCGAGCAGCTCGTCGAACCGCTCCCGCTGGGCGTCCTCGGGGAGCGCGGACCAGTCGAGCGCCTCGAACGGCACGATGACGTGCTCGTGCACGACCTGCACCGGCTCGGCGACACCCTCCCAGACGAACGCGGTGCGCAGCGCGGGGTGGCGGTCGACGACGACGTCCCAGGCCCGCTGGAACAGCACGGCGTCCACCCGCCGGCCGGTCAGCTCGTACAGACCCTGGGCCAGGTAGACGCCCGACCCCTCCGGGGCCTGCAACGCGTGGAACAGGATGCCCTGCTGGACGGGGGTCAGCGGGTACACGTCGGCCAGCTCGGACCCGGCCGCGCGGGCCGCGGCGGCCAGCGTGTCCAGGGCGCCCTGCTCCAGGGCGGCCAGCGGGAAGTCCGACGGGGTGTGGCCGCCGGCCTGCGGGGACAGGCAGTGCTCGACCAGCTCGCGCAGGGCGCGGGCGTACTCGGCGGCCACGCGCTGGACGGTCTCGGCGCGGTGCGTGCCCGAGCCGTAGTGCCACTCGAAGGCGAGGCGGCCGTCGTCGTCCTGGAACACCTCGATCTGGAGGCCGTGCGCCCGGGTCTGGCCGTCGGGACCGGCCCAGGCGGACGGCAGGCGGCGGGCCACGATGCCGCCGGACGAGCTGTCCAGGCCGCCGAGGTAGTTGAAGCCGACGTACGGCTCGGCCGACTCGGCGAGGCGCCGCACCCGGGGGTCGGCGGTGTCGCCGAGGTAGCGCAGCGCGCCGAAGCCGACGCCGCGCCGCGGGCTGCGCCGCAGCTGCTCCTTGACGGCCTTCAGCACGCCGGCCGGGTCGTCGAGGTCCGGTGCGGACAGCGCGACGGGGAAGATGGAGGTGAACCAGCCGACGGTCCTGGACACGTCGATGTCGGCGGCGACGGCCTCGCGGCCGTGGCTCTCCAGGTTGATGGTGACCGCGCCGGTGCCCGCCCAGCGGCCGACGGTCTGGAGCAGGGCGGCGAGCAGGACGTCGTTGATCTGGGTGCGGTAGGCCTTGTGCGCCCGGGTGAGCAGCGCCGAGGTCGTCTCGGCGTCCAGCCAGGCCCGCACCACAGCGCCGTCGTCCCCGGCCGCGGTGCCGGGGCCGTCCAGCGGCGGGCGGAACTCGTGCTCCACCTGCGCCAGCCAGTGATCGGCCTCGGCGAGGGCCTCGGCCGACGCGGCGTACTCCTGGAGCCGCCCGGCCCACTGCTGGAACGACGTCGTCTTGCGCGGCAGCGCGCCTTCGGCGGTCCCGTCGGCGGCGATCGCCCGGTAGGCGGTGCCGAGGTCGTCCAGCAGGACGTTCCACGAGACCGCGTCCATGACCAGGTGGTGCGCGGTGAGGCCGAGGACGCCCGGCCGGTCGCCGCGCTCGAAGTACACGGCGCGCAGCAGGGGGCCGTCGGCCAGCGACAGCGAGCCCTGCGCCTCGGTCATGCGCCCGGTGACCAGTTCGGCGAGGCGCGGCTCGTCCAGCCCGGCGGCGTCCGTCACCGAGAACAGCCCGGCGGGCTCGCCGGCGGCGTTCTCCTGCGTCCACTCCCCGGCGGCCTGGTCGTACCGGAAGCGGAGGCGCAGCGCGTCGTGGTGCGCGACCACGGCGTCCACGGCGCGGGCCAGCGTGGCGGCGTCGACGCCGGGGGTCAGCTCGAACACGCCGGACCAGTTCCAGTGGTCGCGGTCCGCGAGCTCCTCGGCGGCGAAACGGTGCTGGATCGGGGTGAGCGGCACGGGTCCGGTGACGGTGCCCTGCTCGGCCAGCACGGTCGCGGGGGCGTCCCGGACGGCCAGCGCCAGCTCGCCGACGCTCTGCCGCGCGAACACGTCGGCCACGTCCAGCTGGAGGCCCGCCGCGCGGGCCCTCGCCACGATCTGGAGGCTGAGGATGGAGTCGCCGCCGAGCTCGAAGAAGTTGTCGTGCAGGCCGACCCTGTCCACGCCGAGCACCTGCGACCAGATGCCCGCCAGGGTGGTCTCGGCGTCGGTGGAGGGCGCCACGTAGGTGGTCTCCACGGCCAGGCGGATGTCCGGATCGGGCAGGGCGCGGCGGTCGATCTTGTCGTTGGCGGTCAGCGCGAAGCCCTCCACCACCATGAACACCGACGGGACCATGTACTCCGGCAGCCGCCCGTGCATGTACGCGCGCAGGTCCGCGATCTCGACCCCGCCGGGCTCCTCGGCGACGACGTAGCCGACCAGCCACTTGCCCGACGGCCCGTCGGCCCTCGCGACCACGACGGCGTCGCTCACGGCGGGGTGCTCGGCCAGCACGGCCTCCACCTCACCCGGCTCGATGCGGAAGCCCCGGATCTTCACCTGCGCGTCGGTACGGCCCAGGAACTCCAGCACCCCGTCCGCCCGCCACCGCACCCGGTCACCCGTCCGGTACAGCCGCTCCCCCGGGCGCCCGCTCAAGTGGTCGGCGATGAACCGCTCGGCGGTCAGACCCGCGCGGCCCACATATCCACGGCCCACACCGATACCGCCGACCAGCAATTCGCCCGGCACCCCGGCGGGAACGAGGTTCATCCACTGGTCCACCACGAACAACGAGGTGGACACGACGGGGCGGCCGATCGGCACCACGCCGTCGCCGACCGGAAAACCCGAGCCGAAATCGAATATCGAGCTGAACGTGGTGCATTCGGTGGGGCCGTAACAGGCGACGAACCGCAGATTCGGCAGTCTCCTGCGCACCCGCTCGCAATGCCCGGCCGACAACGCGTCACCGCCGGTCAGCAACAAGCGCAAACCGTCGAAGGACTCCGGCGCCGACTCCACCACCTGATGGAACAAACCAGCCGTCACGTGCGCCACGGACACCTCGTGCTCGCGCAGGAACGCGCCGACGTCCACACCCTCGACCCGGCCGCCGGTCGCCACCACCAGCGACGCGCCATTCAGCAGCGCGCCCCAGATCTCAAAGGTCGACGCGTCGAATGACACCGGCGCCAATTGCGCCACCACATCGCCGGGGCCGATTCCGAGCACCGGGTCCACGCACAGGCGCACGACACCCCCGTGCGTCACTTCCACACCTTTGGGAACTCCGGTGGAACCCGACGTGTACATCACATAAAGAGCGTCGTCCCCCGCGGCGTTCACCGCGTCCGCGGAAATGGATCCGCCGGTGCCCGCGTCGCGCAGGTCCACCGCGCGCGCCCCGCCGGGGAGCACGCCCTCGGGCAGCGGCTGCGCGCCGGTCACCACGACGTCCACGCCGGAGTCCTCGATCACGAAACGCAGCCGGGACAGCGGCCACGACGGGTCCAGCGGGACGTAGGACGCCCCGATCCCGGCGGCCCCGAGGATCGCGGTGACGAAGTCGACGCCGCGCTCCACGAACAACCCCACGCGCACGCCCGCACGCGCGCCGGCCCCGCGCAGCAGCGCCGCCACCCCGCCCGCGCGGACGTCCAGTTCGCCGTACGTCAGCTCCACCCCGCCGCCGCGCACCGCGAGCACGTCGCGGCCCGCGGCCACCCGGCGGGCGAACATCGCGGCCAGGGACGTCTCCTCCACTCCGACGCCGGAGACACCGAGGGCGGTCACGCCGTCCACCTCGGCGGCCCCGACCAGGCCCACCGAGCCCACCGCGGCGCCGCCGTCGGCCGCCACCACGCCGAGCACCCCGGCCAGGCGCTCCAGCAGGCCCTCCACCGTCGCCGCGTCGAAGGCGGCGGCCGAGAACGTCACCTCGAACGCCAGGCACCGCCCGCCGGACACCGTCACGTTCATCGGCCGGTACTCCGGGTCGGCGTACGGGAGCACGCCGAGGCCGTACGCGTCGTCGGGCACATCGATGACGGCGCTGCCGAACAGCGGCGTGCCCGGGTCGATCTCGGAGACGGCCTGGATGTCGTCCGGCGGGGTGAACCCGTGGCGCCGCACCGCCTTGTGGATTTCGTGCACCTGACGCAGCCACGTGGTGAACGGCACGTCGGACGGGACGCGCACCCGCAGCGGCGCGGTGGTGACGAAGCTCCCCACCAGCGGTTCCATCCCGGCGGGGCGGCACGGGAGCGACAGGCCGAACACGACGTCGCTCTCGCCGCTGTGCCGGGACAGCAGCAGCGCCCACGCCGCGTGCGCCACGGTCGCGAGCGTGACGTCCGCCCGGCGGGCCAGCTCGGCCAGGGCGGCGGTGACCCGCGGCGACAGCTCGATCCTGCGGCGGTCCCGCGTGCCGTGGTCCTCGGCCTGCCGGTCGGCCGGCAGCGAGGTCGGCGCGTCGAGGCCCGCCAGGTACTCCCGCCAGAACGGCTCGGACTCGCTCCGGTTGCGCCCCACCTGCCAGGCGACCACGTCGTGATAGGGCCACACCGGGGACAGCGCGGAGATCGCGCCCCGGCGCAGCGCCGCGTACGTCAGCGCCACCTCGTCCAGCACGACGCGCAGGCTCGGGCCGTCGCACACGCCCCGGTACACCCCGCAGACCAACTGGGAGCGCTCCCCGAGGTCGATCAGGTACGCGCGCAGCAGCGGCGGGCGCGCCGGGTCGAACCCGCGCTCCCGGTCGGCGCGCAGCAGTTCCGCCAGCCGTTCCTCCCGCGCGCCGTCGTCCCCGCCGGCCAGGTCCCGCCAGTCGAGCATCTCCAGGGGCACCTCGACGCGGTCCTCGACCACCTGGATCGGCCCGCCCGCGCTGAAACCCGCCCGCAGCGCCGCGTGCCGCCCGGTCACGATCTCGAACGCGCGCCGGAACGCCGCCTCGTCCGGGCCGCCGGTGAACTCGCGGACCCCCTGCGCCCAGAACGCGCCCCTGGCCCCCGCCGGGGTGCGCTCCAGGGCGGCCGACATCGCCTGCTGCACCGGCGTCACAGGATAGGAATTCTCAGACACGATGTTCTTCCCCGGGCTAGATCGGACGAGCGGTGGCGAGATCGGCGGCGGGTGCCCAGGCCGGTAATCAAAATCTTGATTATTAACCTGACAGTGATTTCTGACTTTGCCTGACCGCCATTGTTGAGATGCCAGCGACTACGCGGCGAGTGAACGGCGGCGCCTGTCGCGGCGACCCCGTCTCGCACACCACGGCTCACGTACCGCGACGATAAATTACGTCGTTCATATTTCAACTTGATTTCAGTGTGATGTCTGTTGCGACACCCGGGCTCGGCGTTAGAGTAAGCGGGCCCTCGACACATTCGCACACTATGGGAGACATGGCAGATGTGTCAGCTATCAAAACCGGCATCTCTCAGGAGGTGGCATGCTGGAGTTCGGTCTACTCGGACCGTTCACTGTCAAGCTCGACAACAAGGTCGTCCCGATTCCAGGCCGGGGCCCGAAAGCGGTGCTCGCGCTCCTACTGCTGAAGCCCGACACCGTGTTATCGACGACGCGGATTATCGACTCGCTCTTCGACTCGGAAATGACCGACATAAATGAAGGGAGACTGCTCAACCGGGTGCGTATTCACATATCCCGGCTACGCGCGACGCTGGAACCGTGCAAAGTGTCGATCACTTCGGTCGACGGAGGGTACGTGCTGCGCCTGCCGCCGGACACCGTCGTCGACGTGACCGAGTTCAAGCGCCTCGCGCGCCAGGGAAGGGCGGCGTTACAGGGCGGCCGGCACCACGAGACCGCCAAGCTGCTCAAGATCGCCGACCAGACCTGGCGGGGCTCCGCGCTGACCGGCCTCACCGGCCGTTACTTTCAGGCCGAAGCCGACCACCTGGAACAACTCCGGGTGGACACCATCGCGGACCGCATCGAGGCGGCCCTGGCCCTCGGGAACCACGCCCAGGTCACCGAGGAGCTGCACGAGCTCATCAGGGACCACCCGCTCAACGAGCGGTTTTACGGGCAACTGATGCTCGCGCGCCATCGCGCCGGGTACAGCGGCGAGGCCCTCCAGGTGTTCGCCGACCTGCGTGAGGAACTGGTGGACAAGCTCGGCACGGATCCGAGCCCGGCGTTGCAGGGGCTGCACGAGCAGATCCTGCGCCAGGCGCCGTCACTCGGGGTGATCACCCCGGCGGCGCAGATGCCCCGGCAGCTGCCGGCGCGTCCGCGCGCCATCGTGGGCCGACATACCGAGCTGAAGGAGATCCGCGTGGCGCTGGAGCAGCGAGAGCCGCTCGTCGTCATCAGCGGGCCCGGGGGCATCGGCAAGACGACCCTCGCGTTGGAGGCGGCGCACCAGATCTCCGGGGAGTTCTCCG
Source organism: Sphaerisporangium aureirubrum (assembly GCF_042658925.1). Taxonomy (NCBI): domain Bacteria; kingdom Bacillati; phylum Actinomycetota; class Actinomycetes; order Streptosporangiales; family Streptosporangiaceae; genus Sphaerisporangium; species Sphaerisporangium aureirubrum. Next base: position 38,809 of record NZ_JBHSRF010000020.1, on the reverse strand, counting down.
GCGGGGTGCTGTTCACCGACGAGCCGGAGGATCCGGCGACGGTTCTCACGAGGTTCCTCCGCGCGATGGGGGCGGCGGACATCCCCGTGGGGATCAGCGAGCGCAGCGCCCTGTTCCGGTCCATGCTGACCGGACGCCGGGTGCTCATCGTCATGGACAACGTGACCGGAGTGCAGCAGGTACGGCCGATCATGCCCGGAGATCCCGGGAGCGCGGTCATCGTCACCAGCCGTTCACCGCTCACGTCGCTGCGGTCCTGCCGCACCACGCTCGGCCCGCTCCCGGCGGAGGCCGCACGCGGCCTGCTCACCAGGGGCGCCAGGCACGGGGATCCGTGGCAGGAGCACGAGGCGGCCGGACGGGTGGTGGAGTACTGCGCCGGGATCCCCCTGGCGATGGACATCGCCGCCGCCAAGCTGGCCGCCAAACCGCACTGGACGATGAAGCAGCTGGCCGACCTGCTGTGCGACCACACCACGATGCTGGACACGCTCAGCCACGACGACCGGGCGATGCGACCGGTCCTCGCGGGGGACTACGAGACACTGAGCTCCGCGGCGCGCTCGCTGCTGCGGAAAGTCGGTTACCTGGGGGCCAGAGTGATCGACGTGTGGATGGCCGCAGAGGTGGAGGACGTGTCCGAAGCCGAGGCCATGCGCAGGCTCGACGAATTGACCGACGCCCATCTGCTCCGCGCGGAACTGGACGGGGAACGTAGTCTTTACTACTGCCACGACCTGATCCTGGCCTTCGGCCGGGAACGCGCGCTGGACGAGGACGATCCCGCAGTGCTGGCGGACGCGGCGAACAGGGGTTTTCCGATCTCCGGCGGTGAGTGCGGGCACGCACTGCTGAGCAGGTGAACACCCGGACCCGGCGCCCATGGCACCGGTTCCGCACAACGGGGAAGACGGGGAGACGGGGAAGCGCGACCGATGCACACGAGGCCGTCGCAGGAGTCCGGGAGTGTTTTTAAATTCACTCGGGACGGCGTGGCCAGGGGTCGCGATCGTTTCGCCGAGGGGTCGGCGCAGTTGTCTTAAAATTACGGCCCGGTCGTCGCACCGGGCCTCCCACCTGCTCATGGAGGCGCCCGCCCCCGCCGGCGAGGCCGGCACAGGGCGCCCCGGAGCGAACGGGGCGAAAGCCGCCCGGCGGTTCTGCGCCGCCGGGCGCCATGCCGGATCCGGGGCCGATGCCGGACCACCTGCCGCCTGACCGGCAGGCGGCGACGACCGGTCCGCCAAGGACGGCCGGCGTTCTGAGACAAGACAGGGAAGACCGGGGACCGGGCGAAACAAACGCCCGGTCCCTTTCACTTCACTGAAAGTCGTTTCGGACAGCACAGTATTTGACCGATGCTCCTGACGTGCTTACCGGGGTTTCCCTGTTTCACGAATTACTTCGTTTCATCCAGAGAGGGGCAGCCTTATGTCCGGCCTTGCGGTGGCCGTCCGTTTTAGGCCGCACTGTCACAATCAATTGACCCGGGCGGGGCCGACGTCCGTCGAATCCGGTCGCCGTGCATATCGCCAGGGTCGCTACGCCGCCGAAAAGGCGTCTCTTTTACCGATGTGACAGCTCGGAACCCACCAGATGCCTCAGGGCATCGCTGAGTAAGCGTTGCGCGGCTACATCCTGGGTCATTCTTTCCTGCTTCGCGTACAGTTGCAGGGTTCTGTGTTCCTCCGGGCTCAGTGTTACGATGATCTGTCGGGGCTTCTTCTCCGTGGACGCCTCTTTGAGCAACACCGTGACCGGCGTCTCCGGATTCTGTTGTTTGGACTTCAGCACGCTGCGGCGCTGGACCGCGGTCATGTTGGACAGCCCCGCTGCCAGCGCCTTCACTTCGTCCTGGGCCATCTCCACCGACGAGTCGGTGAGGTCCTGGACTTTCAGCGCGACATCGAGGCTCGCCTCTCCGGAATCGACCATGTTCTGCAGGACCGGCGTCAGCCGGTCGTATTTGATGTGCTTCCGGACCTCGTTGTACGGCAACCCCGTCTCTTCAGCCACCATCCGCGCGCTTCCGTACCTACGGTACAAAGCGGTGCACCCGTCGATGATGTCCCTGCTGTCGAGATCGACCCGTACGAGGTTCTCGGTGAGCGACAGAACTCTGGCGGTCGTGAGATCGACCGCCTCGTCGATGATCGCCGCGAGAATGCGGCTCCGGCCGAGGATGCGATGCGCGTGTACGCGCCGCTGCCCCATGAGTACTTCCAGTTTCTGTGGATCCTGCGCGTGCGGACATACAACGATCGGCTCTAGCATGCCATGCCGTCGGATACTTTCCGCTAATTCCTCTATCCCCTTATCCGCCCCCCGTACACGGGCTTGGCCCTCACTGAGTACCAAGCTTTTAATAGGAATCTCACGAATCGCCCGAATAGCTGGCATCAGTCCCCTTCCCAGCAGCGTTGATCACGGGACGTACCGTTGATCTTGGGAGAGTACTGGGCCATCTTCACATATCCATCAAAGCCAGTTCAAGGCCGCCCACGCGACGGCCACACCCCCTCCGGCCTGTGGAAACCGCTGTCGGGCGACGCGCTGCTCGACCGACCAACGTAACGAAAAGGACAGTTGACCCGAAACCTCGTAGGGGGAACCCCTGCCCAGCTCATGCGAGGTGGCGGCCACTCTACGAGCTTGATTCATGTTCTGTCCCCGGCGGGAATGACCGGGAGCTTGACAACCGCCTCCGACCTGGGATGTTCACTCTGCGTTGTTATGGCGGTCCGAATAGGACATATAGGATTTGCACCAACTAGTTACAAGCTGTAATAGTCTCCTGACAATTTGTGAAGATTCACTGGTCATGCCCTCGGGCGGTGGCTCCCCAGCCCCACCGCCCTCAGCTCATGCCTCCCGCCTCACGAACAGGACCCCGCCCACGAGCATCGCCACGGCCGCGTAGGCGGCGAGTACCCCGAGACCGGGCCACGGCCCGATGGGCAGGAGGTCCAGATTCCGGGTGGCCTGGATCGCCAGGCCCGCCGTCATCGGCGAGAGCCGCTGCAACACACCCAGCCACTGCGGGTCGGTCACGAACGTGCTGATCACCGGGATCACGTACAACAGGGTCAGCACGGCGGTGATGCTCACCGCCGTGTCCCGGAGCACGGTCGACACGCCGAGCGAGAGCAGCGCGATCAGCGCCAGGTAGAGCACCGAGCCCACGACGGCGCGCAGCGTCGGGCCGTCCGCCAGCGACAGCGGCGGGTACCCGTTCTCGGGGGTGAACCCGTTACGAGGCATGATCACCCCGCCGACCAGCAACGACCCCGCGACACCGGCCACGCCGGTCGCGAACACGATCCCCACCACCACGGCCGCCTTGGTGAACAGCACCATGACCCGCCGCGGCATCGCCGCGAGCGTCGTGCGGATCATGCCGTTGCCGTACTCGTTGCTCATGAGGAGCACGGCGAGCACCACCACCACCGCCTGGCTCAGCCACACGCCGCGCAGGCTCAGCCGAGCGGTGTCCTCGAAGCACGTGGTGACCGTCGGGCACTGGGCGGTGGTGACGGCGGCCGTCGCGCCCGCCGTCGCGACCACCGTACCCACGGCGATCGCGACGGCCAGCCACGTGTTGCCGCGCAGCGTGCGGGCCTTCGTCCACTCGGCGCGCAGAGCGTTTCTCATGCTTCCTGCCGCTGGACCCGCCAGATCGCCACGCCCAGCGCCACCGCCGCGTACGCGCACAGCACCGCGAACCCGGGCCACGGGCCGATCGCGGTGTCGTACCGCGTCAGGGTCTGCTGGATCGCGAAGCCGGCGGCCGGGGTGACGGCCTCCAGCCACTTGGCCACGGTCAGCGGCAGCGCGGTGCTCGCCACAAGCGGCACCAGCAGGAGCAGCAGGACGGTGGTGATCGCGGCCGTGCTGCGGCGCACGATGGCGGCCACCGCCAGGCTGAACACCGCGACGACCGCCATCAGCGCGGCGGTGCCGATGACCGCGCGCAGCACCTGCGGGTCGGACAGCGTCGCGGGCGCCGCCTTGCCCTTGGCGATCATCGGCGAACCCACCACGAACACGACGAACGAGGCGACCAGCCCGACCACGAACGTGGCCCCGCCGAGCACGACCGCCCGGGCGGCGAGCACCCGGCCGCGCCGCGGGCTCGCGGTGAACGTCGTCCAGATCAGGCCCTGCTGGTACTCGGTGGTGATGAACAGCACGCCGAGCGCCACCAGCGCCATGATGCCGATCATCGCGCCGGACAGGATCGTCTTGGTCTGGTCGGTGGCGAACTGGTAGAAGCCGATGTCACCCGCGCCGACCAGGGAGAACGACGTGGCGTCCGGCGCGACCGTCGCGTTCTCGCTGTTGCTCTTCCACGGCGCCAGCTGCTGCGGCCGGGCCGGCTCCACCTTCACGTTGTCGAAAGACGCCTTGCCGAGGTTGGTGGTCTCGCTGATGTCCTCGCCGCCGAACTGCCGGAACAGCTTCAGCGCGTCGGGCGACGCGACGAACACACCGGTCTCGACGGTCGGGCCCATGCCTTCGAGCCGGACGGTGCCCACCTTGCTCCAGGACCTGCCGTCCGCCGACTCGAACCCGGTGACCGAGTCCCCCGTACGGGTGAGCTTGAGCCAGCGCGGGGCACCGCTCATGCTGCCCGGCAGGTCGGTGACGAAGTTGGACTGCAACCGCACGCCGTTGCCCGGCGTGATCATCAGCGCGGCGTACGCGGCGCCCGGCTGCGCGCTGACCCGCATCATCAGGCCCGCCTTGGCCCACGGGTCGTTGCGCTCCTGCGTGGTCACCCGCGCGACGAGGCTGCCGTCGCCGGTCAGCGGGCGGTGCACGTAGCTGCCCGCGTCACGGAACTGCGGTGAGATGCCCGCGGTCGAGCCGTCGCCGCCCGCGCTCTGCGCCCCCGCCCCGGCCGCGAGCAGCATGCCGACCAGGATGGTCGCCGCCGCCGCGGCCAGCATCGTCAGGCCCCAGCGGGGCACCGACCGCAGTTTGGTCCACTCCGCGCGCAGCAACTGCGGGAAGCCGTCCCGCGAGCTCTGCACCGTGCTGCGGTACGGCGTCATCGTCACCACGACGGCACCCCCTGGCCGGCCGGAGTGGCCTGGAACTCGACCGAACCGTGGGTGAGCTCCAGGTACGCCTCCTCCAGCGTCGCCCTGCGCTCGGCGATCCCGGAGAAGGACACACCGTTCTCGGTGAGCATGGTCACGATCTTCCCGACCGGCATCCCGGTGACGGTGACCTCGTCGTGCTCGGTGGCCGCGACCGTCGCGCCCGCGCCGTTCAGCACGGTGATCGCCTCGCGGACCTGGCCGGTGCGCAGCGTCACCCGGCCGTCGGAGGCCTTGGCGAGCAGCTCCCGCACGCTGGTGTCGGCGATGAGCCGTCCCCGGCCGATGACCACCAGGTGGTCGGCGCTGCCCTCCAGCTCGCCCATCAGATGGCTGGACACCAGCACGGCCCGGCCCTGCTCACCCAGCTTGCGCAGCAGGTTGCGGATCCAGATGACCCCTTCGGGGTCCAGGCCGTTGACCGGCTCGTCGAAGATGAGCACGGGCGGGTCGCCGAGCAGGGCGCCCGCGATGCCGAGCCGCTGGCGCATGCCGAGCGAGAAGCCGCCGGCCGGCCGCTTGGCGACCGCCGCCAGCCCGACCAGTTCGAGCACCTCGTCCACCCGGCGCGCGGGCAGGCCGTTGGAGTGCGCCTGCCACAGCAGGTGGTCGCGGGCGTTGCGGCCCGGGTGCAGGGCGGACGCGTCGAGCAGGGCGCCGACCTGGCACAGCGGGGTGCGCAGCTCGCGGTAGTTCTTGCCGCCGACCAGCGCCGTGCCCTCGTCGGGGTGGTCGAGGCCGAGGAGCAGGCGGATGGTGGTGGACTTGCCGGCGCCGTTCGGCCCGACGAACCCGGTGACCTGACCCGGCCGCACGGTGAATGACAGGCCGTCTACGGCCACGGTGCCACCGTAGCGCTTCCGCAGCCCGTTGATCTCGATGGTTGCCTCCATGCTGCCGAAGGCTACGGAGCCGGGGGTGTCCACGTCGTCCCGCCCGGTGACCGTCTTCCGCGTCCCGGCCTCAGGGGACCTCGGCGCGGCGCGTCCCCCTGGCGGGGGATTCCCGCCGTCTTCGCGCGGGGGATGCCAAGCCGCCGCCGTAGTGGTGAGAATGGGTCGCGTGAAGCCGACCAGCCGTATCCTCACGGCCGGTCCCAGGCGGCTCTACCTGATCGGCCGCGGTCTCGCCGACGAGTCGGACCGGCCGCTGGTGGCCGGCATCGCGCTCGGCCTGCTCTCGACCATCGAGACCGTCATCCGCACGGACGGCTCAATGGTGATCCGGCCGATCGCCATGGTGCTCGGCCTGGCCGCCACCCTGCCGCTGGCCTTCGCCACCCGTTTCGTCGTGCCCGCGGCGGCCACCATCACCACGGCGACGTTCCTGACCGCCCTGGTCTACCGCTGGGGCCCGACCGTGACGGGCGTGGTGGCGCTGCTCGCGCTGTGGCTCCCCCTCGTGCACCAGCGGGCCAGGCGCCGCCGCGCCGAGGCCGCGGAACGGGACACCGCCCGGGAGGAGATGGAACACCGGCTGCTGGAGCTGACCGCGCGCAGCGAACGGGCCCGCATCGCCCGCGAGCTGCACGACGTGGTGGCCCACCACATCTCGATGATCTCGGTACAGGCCGAGGCCGCGCGGCTCACCTCTCCCGGCATGCCCGAAGAGGGCGCGATGCGCCTGCGCGCCATCGGCGACACCGCCCGCACCGCGCTCACCGAGATGCGCCGGCTCCTCGGCGTCCTGCGCGAGGACACCGAGACCGAGCCCCCCACCCGGCAGCCCCAGCCCGGCCTTCAGCAGTTGCTGGACCTCATCGACGAGACCCGCGCGTCCACCAAGGTGAGCACCCGCCTGATCGTGCGCGGCGAGATCGTCCTGCTGGATCCGGGTGTGGAACTCACCGCGTACCGCATCGTCCAGGAGGCCCTGACCAACGCGCGCAAACACGCCCCCGGCGCCGCCATCGACGTGGAGATCCGCTACACCGACGACTGGCTCCACGTACGCGTCCGCGACCTCGGCCCCGGCCCGGTGGGCAGGACCAAGAACGGCGGCTACGGCCTGCTCGGCATGCGCGAACGCGTCGCCGCCGTCGGCGGCCGGTTGCGCACCGGCCCCGCGCCCGGCTCCGGCTTCCTCGTCGAAGCCGCCCTGCCCGCGACCCGCCCGGTGGGCGGCCACGAATGAACCACCCAGGGGGACACCTAGTGAACATGGCACCGCGCACGCGACCCAGCGGAGCGTGCCCGTGACCACCCAACGATCGGTACGCGTGGTGGTGGCCGACGACCAGGAGGTGGTCCGCGCCGGCTTCGCCGCCCTGCTCAACATCCAGCCCGACCTCACCGTGGTCGGCACCGCCGCCGACGGCGCCGAAGCCGTGGCCCTGTGCCGCGAACACCACCCCGACGTGGTCCTGATGGACGTCCGCATGCCCACCATGGACGGCATCGAGGCCACCCGCCGCATCACCTCCGACACCACCCGAGGCGAACCCCCCCGCATCCTCATCCTCACCACCTTCGACCTCGACGAACACGTCTACGACGCCCTGGTGGCCGGCGCCAGCGGCTTCCTCCTCAAGGACGTGACCGCCGAACACCTCTTCGACGCCGTCCGCGTAGTGGCCTCCGGCGGCGCGTTACTGGCCCCCGGCGTGACCCGCCGCCTCATCAGCGAGTTCGCCCGCCTACGCCCCCGCATGGCCTCCCCCCTCCTGGCCGAACTCACCCCCCGAGAAATCGACGTCCTACGCCTAGTAGCCGAAGGCCTCACAAACGCCGAAATCGCCCCCCGCCTGGTAGTAAGCGAAGAAACCGTAAAAACCCACGTAAGCCGCGTCCTCCGCAAACTAGGCCTACGCGACCGCGTCCAAGCAGTGGTAACCGCCTACGAATCCGGCCTGATAGTCCCCCGCTCCGAAGACCGCGGCCCCCTCCCCCGCTGACCCACCCCACCCGGCACTACGTCCCCTCCCGCGGGCCCCCCTCGGCGTCCCCCGTCGGCTCCCCCGTCCCGCGCGCGGGGGACCAATGCCGTAGCGCGGGTCACTGGAGCGGGTGAATCGTCGTGGGAACGAGGATCTCGGTGGCGACACGCTCACCGGCACGCATACGGAGCAGCGCGTCGACGGCCTCCTCCGCGATGCGCCGGGGGCTCTGCACGATCGTCGCCCGCAGAGGGGTGGCACCGGCATCGATGGCCGCGACAGCCTCGCTGATGCCGTCCACGCCGATAATCACCAGGTCGTCATGCCGCTTCCCTGCCGCCGTGTGCATCTGGACCGCGTCCACCGCGCCAAGCGCCATCTCGTCGTTCGTGCAGAAGATGGCGTCGACGCGGTCCCCGTGTCGTTGCCGGTCGGTCAGGTACCAGTCGACGATCCGCCTTGCCCGATCCCGGGCGAACTGACCGCGCGGATTGACCTCCAGTGCCACTGAGGGCACCTTCTCCCGCAGCACCTCGGCGAACCGCTCGTGCCGTGCCGCCTGTGCGTCGCCCCCGACAGCCAGCACGACCGGCGTCCCGTCCGCGCGGTCGAGCAGCTCACCGGCTACCCATCGCGCTGCCCGCTCCCCGATCTCGTCCGCGTCGCAACCGACGAACACCACCCGCTCGGGATACTCCTCCGACGCACGGAAAGGGGGCACGTCCACGAACACCACCGGCAGGCCGATAGACGCGCAGAAATCCGCCAGCTCAGGCCTTATCCGCTCCGGATGCGCGACGACGAAGAAACCTCCCGCGTAGGAGCGCCGCTTCCTGAGTATCGACTCCAATTGCAGAAGCTGCCCTCGGGCACTGCCGTCGTAAGGGGGAAGTTTCACCACCAAGTCGATGCCCTGATGGTCCAGTGACCGCGCCAAGTTCTCCAGCAGATCAGCGAGCCAGCGTGTATGTGTGTACGCGGAGATCATCACAAACGCCTGTGCCGGCCTGCGGTAGAAGCGACGGGCCACAAAGAAGGCCAGCAACGCCACAGCGGGCGTGGCGCCCACGAGCACCCAAGCCAGCGGCGACCTGCCCAGCCCCGGCAGAGCCGCCGCAGCGAGCACCTGTGCGCCCACCGCCAGAATGATCCCGCTGACCAGCGAGATCACCAACTCGATCAGCAGCTCCGCATGGCGGCTCCGTCTGGCGTTCACGCTGACTCCATACAGCGATTGTGTGAGGTTCCTGACAAAGGTCAAAGGTGAGGGCACACCGAGGTATCCCCGTACTCCTCCTTGTGCGTCCCAGGACCTCGTTTGTCGGTTCCCCCTGCCATGATCGGACGCGCTCCCCCAAGAAAGGCATCCGCCATGAGCTATTGGTTCGACGACACCGCCGTATGCGTCACCTACGTCCGCGACCTGACCCCCGAGGAGGCCTTCCAGCGCCTGAACGCCACCCCCACCGACGACGAGAACCTCGACGAGTACACCATCGCCGCCTTCACCGTCCCCGGCGGCGTGGTCCTCGCCGAACCCAACGGCTTCGCCACCACCCTCGACGACATCATCACCAAACTCTCCAAAGGCACCGTAGTCGCGACCGTCTTCTTCAACGTCAACCTGGACCAGCAGTTCCTCTACGCCGCCGACGGCACCATCATCACCCAGTTCGAGCCCGACCAGCCCGAAGACCGCTCCGGCTCCGACGGGGACGCCCTCCTCCCCCAGATGCGCACCCTCCAAATGGAAGAGGAAAGCGACCTGGACAAAGCCCACGAACTCGCCCAACTCATCACCGGCCTCAGCCACCCGGCCGAGGACACCGAGCCCGACCTGGTCGGCGAACTCCCGGAGTACTACTGAACCTTTGGCCTACTGTTGTATTGATACATTATTTGCCGAACTAATCGCATTTTTCCCGACTTTGGCACCACTTAATTGTTTTAGGTCTCGCCGCCTCGGGTTAATCGGGTTAGCATAAAGGCGACCAAGATCGGGGAGGGGAAATGGGAAAGCACGACGGGCGACAAGCCATCGGACAAGCCGGTGGACAAACCAAAGCCCAGCTCTGACGGAGCACGGCCCGATGATCCTGGCAAGCATGAGAAGCCAGGGAAGAAGTGAGTGCTGATCAGCGCATCACCGCCCTTGCTGATCAACTGGTGGGCCTGGCCGACAGGTGGCGGGATGCCTGGCACGCCGTGCCGCGTCACCTGTTCATTCCCGACAGGGCGTGGTGCGACGCGGACCACGGGCCCGGTCGTTTGATCGATCGGGAGGCCGATCCTGAGGCGTGGCTGGATGCCGTGTATTCCGATGCGGCCATCGTCACGCAACTGGACGACGGGACTACCGATATCGCGGAGGGAAAAGGGGACTTCACCTCTTCCTCGTCGGCGCCAGGTGTCGTGGCGAAGGCGTTGGGGTTGCTCGACCCCTATGACGGGGACGAGATTCTGGAGATCGGCACGGGCACAGGTTGGACGGCCGGGTTGCTGGCGCATCGGCTCGGGGACGAGAACGTGACCAGTGTCGAGATCGATGCGGCCGTGTCCGCCGCGGCGGCGACGAACCTGAAGAGCGCCGGGCACTCTCCTCGGCTGGTCGTGGGGGACGGGGCCGTGGGATGGGCGGACGGCGCTCCGTACGACCGGGTGCACGTGACCTGTGGTGTCCGTGACATGCCGCACTCCTGGGTGCGGCAGACCCGTCCCGGTGGGGTGATCGTCGTTCCCTGGACGCCTCGATGGCAGGGCGGTCACCTGACCGTGCTCATCGCGGTAGGTGACGGCACGGCCACCGGGAGATTCCACGGCGGCGTCGACTTCATGCTCCTGCGATCGCAGCGGCGAGACCTTCCCCGACTCGAAGGAGATTACCGCAGGTCGTCGACGTACCTCGATCCGCGCAGGGTGGTCCGTTCCCCCTCCGGAGCGCACATCGCCGTCGCCGGCCTGGTACCGGATGTGTACGGCGCACACGCCGACCAGGCGGGGGGCGAATTCCATTTGTCCCTGTGGTCGGAGGAATCCGACGCCCAGGTGCACTACGCACCGGACTACAAGCGCGTGGCGGTCCTGCAACGGGGTTCGCGCGATCTGTGGGATGAGATGGCGGGGGCTTATCTGCGGTGGGTCTCGTGGGGGGCACCGGGTAGGGAGCGTCTCGGGCTTACGGTGACGCCGGAAGGGGACTACGTCTGGCTGGACTCTCCGGAGCATCCGATCATGAAGAAGTGAGACCGCGACCTGTCGAGGAGGAGCGCGATGGACATATTTCCTGAGCCTGTGCTTCGTGTGTTGCGGGAGGCGCCTGCTCAGGTCGTCTTCGTGCAGGGAGAGCGGACTGTGTCCGCTGGAGAGTTGCTCGCGTTGGCGGGGCGGGTGATGGAGGGGTTGCGGGATGGGGGGATCGGGGCGGGGAGTGGTGTCGCGGTGGTCACCGGGTTGTCGGCGGAGGCTTATGCGGTGCATTTGGCGGTGCATGCGCTGGGGTGCCGGGTGGGGGCGTTTCGGCCTGGGTGGAGTCCTCGGCAGACGGGGTACGGGCTTGGGTTCGGGGTGGAGGCGATTGTGGTGGATGGGGGTGATGTGTCGGTTCGGGTGGGGCCGGGGGTGCCGGAGGTGGCGGCGGACCCGGGGGTGCCGGTGTTCTCGCTCGGGCCTCGGGTGGGGGCCGTCGATCTTCTGGCGGGGGCGGGGGGTGGGGAGCTTGTCGCCCGGGGGGATCCGGAGGCGGTGGCGCGGCTGACGTTCACCAGCGGGAGTACGGGGATGCCCAAGGCGTGCGCGCAGACGTATCGGGCGTTCACGATGGCTTATCGGGTGGAGCGATGGCCGGAGCCGTTGGTGGCGTTGATGGCGGCGTTCGATCGGTGCCTGATCCATCAGAGCCTGGCCAGTCCGGTGATGATGACCTATCTCGGGCGGTGCCTCATCGCCGGGGGGACCGTCGTGTTCCCGGCGGACGGGGATCCGGAGCCGTTACTGCCGTACGCACTGGAACGGCACGCGATCACGGCGGTGATGATGCCGCCCCCGCGACTGCACCGGATGCTGGCCCTGCTGCGGGAGCGACCGGCGGATCTGAGCGCGCTGCGGGCACTGCTGCTCGGGGGGTCCCCGGCGGGTCCGGGCCTGCTGGCCGAGGCGATGAGAACGCTCGGCCCGATCGTCTGGCAGGGATACGGGCAGGCGGAGACCGGCGTGATCTCCATGCTCACGCCGCAGCATCTCGCCGCCGAGGACGACGCGTTCACCTCGGTGGGGCGTCCGTTACCCGCCGTCGAGGTCAGTGTGCGCCGCGACGGCGCCGAGGTCGAGCCAGGTGAGGTCGGGGAGATCTGGGTGCGGAGTCCGCACATGATGACCGGCTACTGGGACGAGCCGGAGCGTACCGCCGAGGTGCTGCGAGACGGTTGGCTGCACACCCGCGACCTCGGACGGCTGGGACCGACGGGCCTGCTGCACCTGACCGGCCGCAGCCGGGACGTCATCATGGTGAACGCCGAGGTGTGCCACGCGGGCGCGGTGGAACTGGTACTGGCCGGCCACCCCTCGGTGAGCGAGGTGTACGTCGTCGGCGCCCCCGACGAGGAAACCGGCGAAGCCTTCCACGCCTTCGTCGTCCCCGCCCCCGCTCAGGTGATCGACCGCCCGTCCCTGCTCACACTGGTCCGCGCCTCGCTGAGCCTGGCCCACCTCCCCCGCTCGATCACCATCCTCGACCGGATCCCCCTGACCATCGCCGGCAAGCCAGACAAAAGCGCCATGACCCTGCTCATCGGCTCTCCGACGGCGGCTGATCAACAGGGCCCGAAGACGTAACTCGACAGAACACCTCGAATAAGCCGCCAGTCGAACGGCAGCGGCCACGCCTTCGAGTACGCACGGGCCGGAGTCCTTGGTGCACCACCAGGCTCCCAGCCGTCGTCACCGACAGCGCTGGGGCGCCAGCCCTCATATCCTCCCGAGAACAAGAGTCGTGTCCGCGGTCGTGTCCGTTTCCTCACGGCCTGGCCGAACATCACGACCGCCGCGCACCGTCAGGCCAGATCACGTGCACTTTTATGCCCTTGCGCCGAGCATAGGTGACGACGTCCCCCGTTCCCCCCAAACCGAGAGCCGGACGCCCGTCCCATACGGCGAAAAGTTCGTCCGCGCCCCGGAGCATGAATTCCGATGCGGCCATGAAGGACTCCGGAGCGCAACTCCGTGCGGGCATTTTATGCACGCGGGCGGCCCTGTCCTTGAGATCATCATAAGCATCCCGCGCACCGACCGGCAGAAAATCGCGGTAATCAGCGGCCGGAATGACCGCATGGAGCTTCCCGCCAGCTCTGACGACCTCATGCGCGAAGAGTTGGTCAGCCCCCTCCGCAAGGCACGACAGGCCGATCAGCCTGTCCCCCCGGGTGGTGAGCGCCTCACGCATCGCCGTCCGTACCGATTCCGTCGTCGCGTCTGTCAGATCGCGATGACCGGTGACAGCGATCTTGGGCATGAACATCCTCTCCATTGTGGGTTTGCAAAAAGGCCGTATATTTCCTGATCAGGTGATCCGGACTATCTGGAATCCAGCGTCGGAAAGTACACACGGCAGGTTGCGAACCGTGTCGCGATCCTTCTCCTTTGCCACTTCGGAGAGGTTCTCCCAGCTGTCCAGATCGGGGTGTCTCCGGTGCACCGGGTCGCGTACCGGCCCTCTCGACCACCCGTGACCGGCCAACTCCCTGAGCCACCGATCGTGTTCCATGACCGCCAGTCGCTCCACTTCGTACTCCTTGTAGGTGAACGCGAGTTCAGGTTCGACGCGTGGTGCGAGCGCGCAGCCGATGCTGGCCAGCTTTCTGCCGATATCCTCGGCCTGCCGCCGATTGGCCGCCTTGAGCAGTTCGGGAAGCCGCGTCCACGGAGTCATCGAAGGGTTGGTGTGCTCGGTCTCATTACGTGTCACGGCGTCGAACAGATAACGGTCGTGGATGGCGCGGGCAAGTGTCTCGACCAGATCTTCAGCGATCAGGTGAGGATCTCCCGCCTCCTCGTTGATCGCAAAGATGTGAAGGGCTCCGGCTATCCCCTCCAGCAGACGTACATCCTGGAACGCCTGGCCGAAGGTCGCCGCCTGCTCGACGCGCACGACCAAGGAGCCTGGGCCGCAACACCACAGGCGAAGCGAGGTTAGTGCCGTCTTCAACGCGAGATCCTGGTCGGCGTAACAGATGAACACCCTCTGCGGCGTCCCGCCGGGAAGCAGATCCGTCAGCGCAGGATCGTCCGGACCGGCATCCCGAAAATCGACTTCACAGGAATCGGACAGGAACTCGAACCGACGGCACAACGCCGCGCCCGTCTGAGTGGCCTTGGCGTCGATGACGGTGATCGGAAGCCGATGCGCCGAGGGGGGACCCAGACGCCGCCGCTTGGCGATCTCCACAAGGAGAGCGCTGCCGAAACTGTCGAGTCCCATCACCACGATGGGCCGGTCGTTCAGGACAGGATGACGGTCCAGGAGGACGCGCGCGGCGAGTTCGTCCAGATTGAAGAAGTCCAGTCGCAATCGAGACCACCCCGGGAGACTGAGCCTGCGAGCGCGAAGGGCCGCGCAGAAGTCGGGATCCGGGATGTACGCGTACGCGGACAGCGTGTTGCCGGTGCCGTGGCGCGCCAGGTTGTGCGCGGCCAGCGCGATCGCCGTATTTGTGGAGCTGTCCGACTCGCACGCGTAGAGCACGGCCGCCCGTTGCACTCCCGCCGCCCGCAGGGTCGCGGGATTGCGAGCGTCTCCCGACACATACAGCACCCGATGGTCGTCCCAGGCCGTGTCAGGCCGTGAGCTGATCACCACGATCCTCTGGGCCCTCTCCCGCAACCGCTCCACGAGAGCGATCGTCACCGCGCCGGATCCGCAGACCACCACATGCTCTTTGGATTCACGGGCTCGGATGCGGCGTAGTTCCGACGCGAGAAGCAGACGCGCGCCGTCCACCAGGGTGAAGACAGTCGCGGCGGGCGCGGCGAAGCGCGCGAACTCCAGTGTAAGCGGCAGCCGGCCCCGATCATCGATCACCGAGTCTAGGACAAATAGCTGCAAATCCCAATAAAGCAGATCGAGGCTTGTAGCCCTTGCCGCCGACCCGGACTGACTCAGCGAATAGGTTTCCAGGCCGACGTATCCCGTGATCAAGGCCGCTAGAGCGAGTATCCCGAATACGACACGAATCCCAGATGTCGCAGAAATCCGCATTCATCACTTCCTTCGCTGGGCAGCCCCTGTCGCTGGAAAGATGTCCTCTTGAAAGTAACCCGAAAAAGATGCATGATCTAGGGTTGCTTTTCCTGGCGCGTCCCGAACATCCGCCCTGATCATGGTCGATGACCGGGAAACAGGGGGCCTTGCGCTCTTTCCTGCAGTCCGGGTTACAGGGATGCTGGATTCGATCGTTGACGTATCGCCAGGGGAGGCAAAGGTTGACGCATCAAATACGGACGACCGATCGTGGGCGATGGCTCACGGTCGCACAGTGGGGGAAGATCGACGGTGGCGAACCTGTTTTCCTGCTGCACGGCACTCCCGGAAGCCGGGTCGGCCCCCTGCCCCGGCAGGGACTGCTCTATCGGCTCGGCGTACGACTCATCACTTATGACCGTCCAGGTTATGGCGGATCAGACCGGCACATCGGCCGCCGTGTCGGCGACGTCGCGGCGGACGTGCGGGCGATCGCCGAACATCTCGAGCTGGAGAGATTCGCGGTCGTCGGCCGTTCAGGTGGAGGCCCCCACGCCCTGGCCTGCGCGGCTCTGCTACCCGAACTGGTGACCAGGACCGCGGTCCTCGTCGGTCTGGCCCCGTGCGAGGCCGACGGGCTCAACTGGTTCGACGGCATGACCGAGAGCAACATCGCGGAGTACATGATCGCGATGCAGGGGCGGAGCTGGCTGGCCGCGCACCTGGAGCCGACCGCCCACAAGATCAAGGACGACCCAAACCACCTCGTCGAAGCTCTCTACGACGCGCTGACGAGCGACGACCGGCGCGTGGTGGCCGACACGGGAATCCGCAAGATGCTGGTGAACAACTATGCCGAGGCGTTGCGGACCTCACCGGGTGGCTGGATCGACGACGCCGTCGCGTTCTGCTCCCCGTGGGGCTTCGACCCCGCGGACATCACGGTGCCGACCTACCTGTGGCACGGCGAAGACGATGTCTTCTCCCCGGTCAGTCACTCCCGTTGGCTCGCAGAACGCATTCCGACGGCGAAGATGACCATACAGAGAGGAGTCGCGCACTTCCACGCGCTACGTCTCCTCCCTGATCTCCTGCCATGGCTCATCGGTGCGAAGGACGCCACAGAACCATAAGAACTCACCAAGGCATCGGCTCGAGGTCACGGTCGACCCGCCGCCATTCCAGCAACGCCGTGACCACGGGATGCTTCTCCCCGAGGATGTGCCGAAGTTCGTCCAGCACCTCCTCGCGAGCACCATGAGCCTTGTCCTCGCGTCCCAGAGCCCGCTCCGCTACCGCGAGGTTGGCTCTGCACACAAGGGTGTTCGGATGGCGCTGACCCTGAACCCTCGTAAGGCGCTCCAGCGTCTCACGCAGCAGCCGTTCTTCCGAGGCGTGGTCCCTGAGATCGCCCAGCACGTTCGCTAGATTGACCGCACAGCACAGGGTGAAGGGGTGGTCCACACCCAGCTTGCCGGTGAAGAGGCTTAGTGTTCGCTCGCCGAGTTCTCTGGCCCGCCCGGGATCACGGTTCAGACGCAGATAGATCGTCTTGTTGTTGGCCGCGACCAAGGTGTAGGGGTTGCTTTCCCCCAAGTCACGTTCGTAGCTGAGCAGGACCTCGGAGATCAGCACCAGCGCGTCCGCCTCATCGCCGGTCACCGCCTTGTCTCCTGCCAGATTCAGCTTGCAGGCGATGGTCTCCGGTGACGCCGGGCCGTACCGCTCCAGATAGCGCTGGTAGGCCTTTTCTGTCATTTGCCTGGCCTCCGCGAGCCAGCCGGCCCTGCGGAGCGAGACCGCGAGGCTGCGTGCGGTACGCAAGGTGTCGACCAGATCCGGACCTAGGACTCGCTCGTAGCTCTCCAGCGTGCTGCGGAGCAATTCCACGGACTGCGCGTACTCACCGGTCTCCCGCATGTCAAGCGCCAGGTTGTTTTGCGAGAAGAGCGTATAGGGATGGTTGCTGCTGAGCACTTCCCTGCGCAGATACAGAGTCTCCTGGTCGAGATCCCGCGCGGCGGGGAAGCCACCCATGTGCCGGAGCGAGACAGCGAGATTATTGCCGGCCATCAGGGTGCGATGGTGCCCTTCACCGAAGAACTCCTTGGTGCGGGCATAGGTCTCCTGCTCCAGGCGAAGGGACTCTTCAAGCTCCCCCAGCGCTCGGAGATCCGCGGCGAGACCGCCCGCCGTCATCAACGTATGCGGGTGCGAATCGTCCAGCACCCGCTGTTGATCCGCCATGACGGCCCGGTCGAGATCACATGCGTCCTGATATCGGCCTTGCGACCGCAGCACGTTGGCCATCTGGAAACGGAGGTAGAGCGTCTGCCGGTCGAAATCGCCGAGCTTCGTGATCCAGATGCGTTCGAGGCGGCGGCCGAACTCCAGCGCGCGTTCGAATTCGCCACGCTTCCAGAAGTAGCGGACGCGGTCGATGAGGAGTTGCCGCGTCGGCTCCTCGTCGCAGGTCTCGGCCTGAGACGGGAGGAGGTGCGGCCAGATCTCGTCGTAGCGGGCCCAGTTCTCCGGGTCGTCGGTGTCCCCTTCCCGCGGACGCGCGCCAAGAAGGATGCGGTGTACGTCATGCATGGTGTCTTCACGTTCGTCCTCGTTCATCTGATCGCGCAGCACCGCCTGGACCAGCCGATGCACCTGCACGGACCTGTCACGCTGGTCCACCTTGGCGAGCGCGAAGCGATTCAGTTCGCGGATGAGCCGACCGATCATGATCTTCTCTGCCAGCGATTCGTCGTAGGACACCAGGCAGCGCACGGTCTCATCGCCGTAAAGCATCGATAAGGACACCGGGTCGGCCGCGAAGAACGCCAGGAGTTGCAGCAGGCGGGCCGCCGCTCTCGATCGTTGGCTCAGCCGCTCGAACGAGACATTCCAGGCCGCCGCCACCTGCCAGGGATAGCTGAGCGGTGTGTCTCCCAGCGCCAGGGTCTGGGTCGGCTGATGGGTGAGCCTCTCAAGGTACTCGTCCACCGCCATCCCTGTCTCGTGCAGCCACGCGCCAGCCTGTTCGATCGCCAGTGGCAAGTCCCCCAACTGGTCGGCCACGCGATCGGCGTCCACGGCGGTGAGCTTGGGAACACGGCGTCGTAGATGCTCCTTGCTCTCTTCCCGCGTGAAGACAGTGATCTCAAGAGGTGTCGCGATCTCCGACCATGTCGGGTTCCGTGAAGTGATCACGACATGTCCGGATCCACCGGGCAGGTAGTTCATCAGCTCCTTGGGATCGTCGGCGTTGTCGAAGATCAGTAGCCAGCGGCTGTGCGGGTGGCCCCTGCGCAACGCCTCCTTCGCCGCCTGTGCTGCCTCGGCGACGTTGTCCCCCATGCGGATGTCCAGTTTCTCCGCCAGGTCCGCCATGGCGACGTTGAGCAACTCGGCCTGTTCGGCGGAGACCCACCAGACGACGTCGTAGTCGGTCATGAAGCGGTGAGCGTACTCAAGGGCGAGCTGGGTCTTGCCGATACCGCCCAGGCCGAACAGCGCCGCCTGTGGCAGTTCCTGGGTCACCACCGCCTGGCTTCCGCCGACGAGCTGGTCCCGCAGCCGCTCAAGGATCTCGATACGGCCGGTGAACGTGGCATTCCTGGTCGGGAGGTTGAGCACGGCCGGCTGCATTCCCGGATAACGTGGGAGAGCGGTGAGTAAGTCAGATTCGGACACCCTCATAGGAGGATCGAGCGCGCGGAAGAACGCAGCGGCTGCCTGCGTCTCACTCATCTGCACGAGATCGATCAGCGCAGAGTCGGCATAAAGGTGCGGAACCTGCACTTCGGCCACGCGGACAGGAATATGACTGCCGCCCAGGCCGGCGAACTCCCCCGAAGACGTCAGCCGCCAGGCTTCCCGCGCACGTGAGGAGCGGAGATAGGCCGACGACAGCAGCGTGACGGCACGTGCCAAGGGCTCCACGACGGGCTGGTTCCCGGTAACATCCGCCTCACTGGTCATGCGCTGCGGATGGACCCGGAGTCCTGCCTGGGTGAGCAGGGCGGTGATCCAGTCGACCCACAGACGATCCTCGGCGACGTAGTTGATGTAGACGTCACTCGCGGCGACCGGCCGCCGGCGCATGAAGAGCTCCCGATAGCGCAGCCGCAGATCCTCGCGAAGCGCCGGTAGCGAGCGAACGCGCCCAGCGGTTATCACGTCCACCAGTCGCTCGTAGGCGGCCAGCAAAGACGTGGGGGATCCCGGCTCGTCGCCGAAGGTCGCCAGCGTCTCCTCGTAGGCGTAGAACGGCTTGTAGGGAACTTCCACCGCCCCCCAGTAGGTGACGGTCTCGTCGGGACTCAGCCGCAGAGGGAACCGCTCGAACTGGCTTCGCGCGAACACCCGCCCGGCGTCCAGCTTCTCCTTCTCGGCGTCGTCTACACGCATGGGCACCGGGAGCACCCTGATGCGCTCCGGATAGCGATCGGCGATGCGCCCCGCCACGGACGCGGCTCCTTCGATGCTCTGGTCATTCAGAGTGAAGCAGGTGATGAGAACGTCGGGGAAGTGCACCGTGCATATATCGGCGATGTCGCTGAGCCCGGTGCGGCTGTCGATGAGCACGTAGTCGTAGTTGGCGCGCATGTCGTCACGCAGCGCGTCGAAGAACGGCCCACCACCGAGGCGCTCATAGAGATTGTCCCAGTCGAAGCTCGACACGAGGGACGAGTAATCACGGTTCTGCAGTCCCGCCGACAGAAAGTCCAGACCACCTCCCGAGGGGAAGTGATCCCAGTTGACCGGAATCGCATGCGGCTTCACCTTGGCGTACTCCAGATGCCAATCCGCCGGCCGGGGGGTGTCCCGGGTGGCCGCCCAGGAGTACTCCGTGAGCAGGTCGATCACCCCCGGCGTCTCCGCGATCACTTCGCCGTTCAGGAAAGGGCGGAAAAACTTGTGCAGGCCCGGCGACTCGAGATCCCAGTCGATCACCAGGACCCGGAAGCCGTTGGCGGCTAGGATCCAGGCCACGTTCGCGAGGGCCATGGTCCGTCCGGTTCCACCCTTGAATGAGTAGAAGGTGATGATCTGGCCGTCACGCGACTCACTCATGACATCCCTTCCTCTTGTGGCGGTTCGTCGTTGGACGACCACAGTCGTGGCCGTCCCGTGCCGGGTACCTTCGGGGGAAACGTCTGCACATTACGCAGGTAGGAACTGCCGAGTGTCTGGACCACAGGCCGGAGTGTCGCCATGAATTCCTCGATCGAGGCGATGCCCTGCACCGCGTTCCGCGTGGCGGGCCGACCTTGCGCGATCTTCGCCGACAGCACGGCGTTTAGGTGTTCGCGGAGATGAGCGGCGTGATCGGCGATCTGCGTGTCGATGCGGCTCCACGGAATCAACAGGCCGATCCATGGGTTGTCGGCCCGATCCAGCTCACGGAGCAATCCCTCAAATCGAGGATCGGCGACGGCCCACGGGTCCAGGAGAATCAAGCCGGGCGACGAAGGCGCTCTCCTGCTGAGCAGGTCCTCGCGTTGATCATGTAATGACCCGATCTCGGGCTCGAACCCCATCTCACGGACGATGTCCGCGGCGACCTGCGCGATAGGGCGAACGCCGTGCGGGTGATAGGGGTTCCAGTCGGCGGCCATCTTCCCGTAGTACTGCTTGTCGCGCCCGTTGGGCAGGGTGGTGGACGTGGCTGCCACCACCGTTATCTGGAATCGGCGCTCGGGATCGCCGGTGAACGCGCTCCTGATCGATTCGTAGTCGCACGGCTCTCCCGCCGGCAAGTTCACTCGCTCGGCGACTTCGATGATCCGCGTCGCCAGGCCCTGAACGGATCGCCGATAGTGATCACGAGATTGCCCTATCTGCATCAGGCTGTATAGACCCCGATCAAGATAGTGGGGGCCTAAATCAGCATGAGCAAACTGGATGGATCTGGTCATTTCCGGCAATTCGTAAAGCGGGACAGGCACCCAATACGCGGGGATGATGACCTCTGGATCGCTACGCTTACCTTCTGTGTGCTGCCGCCGCCGCAGGTCGAAGGCGGCCCACTCCTTCCCGCACTGCACGCTGCGGAAGTATCGCCTGGAGTACAGCGGCACGAACACCTTGCACGTCGCCAGCTCCTTGGCCAGCCGCCTGTCCCACTCAACGCCGGTCCGCAGGTCGATATCCATGAATCCCGGCGGGACACCATGCGGTAGAGACGTGCGCTGCAGAATCTCGTGACAAAGATCCTTGTAGAACCGTTTCACCCCGTCGTTCGGGTCCCTGCGCTGATCACTGCGTGGCGTACGCGCATAGCTCAGAAAAAAATATGGTGCGTATTCCTCGTTGTCGGAGGTACCGCCCACCGCACCTCCCATACCACTGGGCAACCGTCTTCCCTATGAGATCACACCAGCCTCACCGTATCCCATCATATGATGATATCGAGGCACCTACGTTGAGCCGGTTCCGCCGAAGCCACGACTCGGCGAAGTCCACAGCCTCCACAAGGGAGAAACAGCGACTGTCGGCGTCTCCGACCCTTCCCTTGACAACGGGTACAGAACCTTCCATCTCCAGGCCACACTCGCCGAAATCGCGATCATCAAGCACGACATCCTCGTACTGCCACCAACGAGGCCCACTATGCGTTTCGATCATACAGCCATATACAGTACGCGGAGGTGACGGACTGTAACGGTATTCGGCCAGGTGAAAAGCCGTACAACTCTCGTAAGCGACCCCCAGCAGCAAAACTTGAGCCTTCTTCATATAAAGCTTGGCAAGTGGCGAACTCTCTCCTAAATGATCCGCTGGATCATGATCCGACATCAGCAGCCGAGCCGCCGGCCCGAGTGCGGCAAAGGATGTCTGTGGGTGTCTGCTCCGCACGGCGCCCGGCTGACTGCGCACCCGCTCGGTGAGCAACCCGCATTCGATCGACGGGGTCGTCTCCGCGTCGAAGGGAGGAAGACACGCGCGATACTCCAGCAGGTCACTCGGTGTCATCCCCCGGGTACGGTTGGCATGTACCCTGGAGGTGTCCGAGTTCGACGAGGTGAAGGTAGGCACGACCAGCGTGCCTTCGGGTCCGATAACCTCTCGCAACGACGCCAGAACCGTCCCCACACCATCTACGACCCGGCCGAGACGTCGCAGCGACGCATGCACGAGCACGACGTCCCCACTGTGGATGTCCATCGCGCGCAGTTCGGCCACCAGAGACTCTCTGGTAAGCGCCGTACGGGCCTCTCCGTATCGGCCCGGCGGCGTGGCTGGAGGTGTTGGACCACGCTGGACCACGGGTCAGCCTGATTCGCGTATCGGAGCCGCCGAGCCTGACAGGCCGTTCCTCTCCAAACGGGCTGCTGCCGCGGCGCACATGCCATGGAGGAATTCCCGGCCGATGTCGGGCAATGGCTGCTCGGCGAGTTCCCGCAAAGTATCCTGCACATCCCGGAGCGCAGTGTCCGCAACCGATTGGCCCAGGAAGTCCACCACCGCGAGGCGGCCATGTGCCTGCTGGAGCCTTTCCGTGACACGCGCGTCCCGGCCTGTGAGGTCGAACATCGCCTGCAGGGCCCTCAACTGGCCGGATCTCAATCCGCCGACCATGAGCATCGCCATGGTTTCCGCGTCCGGCGGCTCCGGCACGGCGATCGCACCGTAGGCGTCCCGGCTGGTCACGACGCGTACCGCTTTGTCGGCAAGCGGAGTCATGACGCGAAGCCCGGCGCGAACGGCGGCGGCCTGATCAGGGTACTTGTTGCGCAGCAACTCCCAGGCCACACCGAAGAGCCACTGCCACCGGGCGAATTCGTCTTCTGTAAGCCGGTCGCTGACCGGGGCCTCGTAGCACGCCCGATGAGGGTCGACATCGTCGAGAGGCAGTGAGATCCCATCGGCGACCAGCACCCGCAGGGGCTCCCAGTTCGCACTCGCCTGACTGTGACGGCGCCCGGCCGCGCCCACTTCGAAGACCCCGTCCGCGGTCTCGACGAGGGCTGAGGTCACATCGCCCACACGCATCCGCCCGAGGGTGGGTAGATGCACCAGGCCGCCGGAGACCGGAACCGCGATCGTCAGCGGTTCGCCGGCGTGGATGGCTATAGCCGCGGCCACGCCTGCGAGTTGCCCGGGTCCCGCATGGAGCGGCCGGTCAAGCTCTGCCCAAGCCGACGCCCAGGACCGGACGTAGGGATGCTCCAGAACCTCGTCGGCGATCTTCTGGTGTTCACGCCGCAAGCGAGCGAAGATCTCCCAGGACGCGCTGTCACCGGTCGCCTGGACCTTGGTGTGCACCGCACGCCGGGTCAGGCTGAGTTGCGGGGCACGAAGTCTCTCGGCCTCCTGCGAGCCCCCCTCGGCACCCGCGAGGACACGCAGGGCAGAGAGCGGGAACATATGGGGACGGCCGATCGTCTCCTGTTCCACGTGAGGAATCAGTTTGAACAGGTCAGAGCAGTAGACGGAAGGATTGGCGAAGTCCGTTCCGGTCCGATACCGATGCGCGTACAACCCGCCACCGCAGCTGGTAACCAACGGGCATTCCTGACATTCCCGGGCCAGCATGCTCGCATCGCCCAGACGGCCCCCCACACCCGGATACCGTGCGGCCTCGTTCAGAGATTGGTCGAAGACATTCATCCCCATCGCGGGGGCGCCGTCGTAAGCAATCTTGAGCGAGTCGGCTTGCTCGTAGGTGCCGTCTGCCTCGATCACCACTAGATCGCTGGGTTTCAGCCCTAAGGACTCCGTCTTGCTGCCGGTCCCCATGGCCACCGAGGCAATCGAGTCGAACAGCCTGATCGCGATGGGCCTGCCGTCCGAGACCCATTGGTCATAAATTTTGATCAACCAGTCCGCGTAGGCCGTGCCACCCGCCACCCAGTGCGGTGGCGGCCGGTCCCATGTCGCGTGGGGCAGCAGGAAATCGATGCGCGGCGGCTCGAGCGCGAGAAGCGCCGTGTACACCGCCACCGGGTCGTTCAGTATGTCCACCGTACACAGCACGCCGGCGTACAACTGCGGATACCGCTCACGTAGCAGATTGATCGCTTTGAGGACGTGGTCATAGCTGCTGCGCCCGTTCGCGTACAACCGGTGCCGATCGTTGGCGACTCGGTCGCCGTCCAGCGAAATGCCCACCTTGACGTTCGCGGCGTCGAACACCTCGCAGAACTCTTCGCTGAGCAGAACGCCGTTGGTGTGAATCCGGAGGTCCAGCACCGAGACTCCGTCGAGAGCCAGTTCGAGCTCCTCGGCGAAGCGTTTCAGACGGGACGGACCTGCCAGAAGAGGTTCACCTCCGTGCATGATTACATGAACGACTTCCAGGCGATGCTCTCTGGCGTGGTCCGCGATCCTCTCCGCTATGTGGGCGACCGTCCGGTCGGACATGAACCGGGGCTGCTTACGCCACCCTTGATCAGCGTGCTCGTAAACGTAACAATGGTCGCAGGCCAGATCACATCTGCTCGCGACCTTGATAACGAACTCACGGAACGGCCGAATGGTGCCATTCATAGCGGATTGATCACATCATATAGACGAATTGAAGGAGACCTCGGACGGCTTGCCCCCCCCGAACGGCTCCGGAATTTCATCCGCCACTAGCGTCAATACATTCTGGTCGATGGGCATAAACGTCAACCGTTCTGGAGTGCTGGATAGAAAGGAAGTCGGTCGGTGCCGAATGATTGCGGTCAATGGTGCTTGCGCCGCGTTTCGCCACCAACTACGATGCGAGACCCTAGCGTAGGGCATAGACCACCCGGATGACCACCCTGCTTGATGTGCCATGCCCCCCTCATTGCGCAGGCCATACCAGCTCTCTTGAGGTCAGCCTCAACCTCCCCTCTAGCAACAGACCTTCAAATATAAAATGTGCCCGTTTGACCGGTTCTGCGGTTTTCGATGAAGCATCCGCGAGGTTGGCTTTCACTACCGATATCGGTGGGATCAGCCCAGGGCCAGCTAGGCGGATGGCCCATGGAGCCACTCACCGATGAACTGGTCGGCGTGTCGCCGTCAGTCCCTATCGGTCAAAAGGCGATGTATGCCCTATAAGTGGACAGACGTCACAGTAACGACCAATCGGCGCCGCGCCGCCGCGCGCCGCCGACCAACGCATCTACCCGCACTCCCTTCCACGCGTGACGACTTTCATTGCGCCGACTTGATTTCTGGGAACCATTAATTCCTGACTCCCGCGGCCCGGTCAGGCGCTGTGTACTGGCAGGCGTTGCATCCGGGGGGAAACGCAGGCGGGGAAGATAACCTGAATGAAGAGGCCACCGGCTGGTTGGGTGCGGGCTTCTATGGTGGCGTGGTGGGCTTCGGCTATCGCTTGGACTATGGAAAGGCCGAGGCCTAGGCCTTCTTCGCGGCTGGTACGTTCGGATTCCAGGCGTTGGAAGGGTTTGAAAAGTCGTTCCAGGGCGGCGGGGGGGAGTTTGGGGCCGGTGTTCGCGACACTGATGACGGGGCATGGGCCGTTCATCGTTGTTCTTATTTCCAGGGTGCCTTGGGGGGTGTTGTGGCGGAGGGCGTTGTCTATGAGGTTGGTTATCAGGCGTTCGGCCAGGCGGGGGTCGCCGGAGGTGGGGGCGGGGGTCAGGTGGGTGTGGAGGGTCAGGCCTCGGGATTCGGCTTCGGGGGAGCGGGTGGTGAGGACCTGGGCGGTTAGGGCGGCGAGGTCGAAGGGTTCGCGGGTTTCGAAGCCGCCTTGGCTGCGGGCCAGGGTGAGGAGGGCCTCGATCACGCGTTCCTGCTGGGAGCCGGCGACCAGGACGCGGTGGTGGGCCTCGCGGAGGGAGTCCAGGGTGGCGTCGGGGTCGGAGACGGCCAGTTGGGAGAGGACGCGCTGGCGGGCCAGGGGGGTGCGGAGTTCGTGGGAGACGTTGGCGATGAACTGGCGGTGGGCCTGGAAGGAGGATTCGAGGCGGGCCAGGAGTTCGTCGAAGGTGTCGCCCAGTTCCTTGAGTTCGTCGTCGGGGCCGGGGAGGGCCAGGCGGCGGTGGAGGTCGGTGGCGGAGATGTCGCGGGCGGCGGAGGTGACGGTGCGCAGGCGGCCGAGGACGCGGCCGGCGATGACCCAGCCGAGGGCGACCGAGACCACGGCCATGACGGCCAGGGCGATGCCGGACTGGGCCAGCAGTGCGTTCATGTTGTCGGCGCGTTGCTGGAGGGCGCGGGACTGGAGGAGCTGGATCTGCTTGTCCAGCTGGGACGCGGAGAGCTGGGGTCCGCCCTGCGTGGGGTGCTCGGGGCGCTGGCCCGGGGGGAGGCCGTCGATGCTGCCGCTGAGGCCGTTGGCGCCCTGGTAGGAGACGGCGCCCTGGGTGGCGTGGCTGACCAGAGCGTAGTTCAGGGTGAGCAGGCCGGCGCCGGAGATCAGGAACAGGCCGCCGAAAAGCATCGTCAGCCGGAGCCGCACCGTGCGGCGGGGCATGCGTAACCCGCTCGCCGGCCGCCGCGGGACACCGGTGGCCGTCGCGCCGGGGCCGGTCGGGCGGTTCTGGTCGCCGGGGGCGTTGGGGGCGGTCGCGCCGGTCATGACGCCTCCTCAGATGCGGTAGCCCGACTTGGCGACGGTCTGGATCAGCGGGGGGTCGCCCAGTTTTGTGCGCAACCTGCTGACGGTGATTTTCACGGCGTTGGTGAAGGGGTCCGCGTTCTCGTCCCACACCCGTTCGAGCAGTTCTTCGGCGGAGACGGCGCGGCCCTGGGCGGCGAGCAGTAGTTCGAGGACGCCGAACTCCTTGTGGGCCAGCTGGAGCTTGCGGCCGGCGCGGTGGACCACCCGCTGGGAGGCGTCGAGCACCAGGTCGCCGCGGCGCAGCACGGGAGGGTGGGCGGGCTGGGTGCGGCGGGCCAGGGCACTGATGCGGGCCACCAGGACGGGGAAGTCGAACGGCTTGGCCAGGTAGTCGTCGGCGCCCAGACCGAGGCCGCCGACCATGTCCTCGGTGGTGGAGGCGGCGGTGAGCATCAGCACGCGGCTGCGGCAGCCGGCCTTGATCAGCTCGGTGCAGACGTCGTCACCGTGCATCCCGGGCAGGTCCCGGTCCAGGACGATCACGTCGTAGTCGTTGATCAGGGCCCGTTCGAGCCCGCTCGGCCCGTCCAGCGCGATGTCGACCGCCATCTGCGCCCGCCGCAGCCCGACCCCGACCGCCCGTGCCATCTCCTCGTCGTCCTCGACGACCAGCACCCGCACCGCCCCGCTCCTCTCCACGTCCGATGGCTCATCGAACAAAGGGGTCCGTCATCAGTCTGCCCGACCCGCCGCCGGAGCGAACGAACGCCGTGCCGGCCTGGGGAGGCCGGGCACGGCGGGCGTTCCGCTGCGCAGGCGGTCTACGGGCGCTTCTCGATCCGCGGGCCACCGGCGACCTCGGCCAGGATGGGCTGGCACTTCTGGTCGGCGGCCTTGAAGACCGGGCCCATCGGGTCCACGCCGAGGGTGTCGCCGTTGATGTCGATGCCGCCGTCCGGGTTGGGGTCCGGGAACTTCGGCACGCCGTTCTCCCGCATGCACTTGGCGTACTTCACCTGCGCGGCGCCGACGGCGGCCGCGTTGGGCGGCGGCGCGCCACCCTGGGGCAGCAACGGCTTGCACGCGTCGTCCGCCGCCTTGTACTGCGCCGAGTTGCTGTTCAACTCGTTGCCGTTGAGATCCAGCTTGCCCTGCGCGTTCGGGTCGGGGAAGTTGGTGATTCCCTTCTCACGCATGCACTTGGCATAGGCCAGCGTGCTGCCGCCACCAGGAGGGCCCGCGGGGGGCGCGGAGGACGCGGCGGGCGCGTTGTTCGGCGCGGCGGCCACCTTCTTGCCGCTGTCCGGAGACCCGCCACACCCACTCGCCAGCATCACCACAGCGGCGAGCCCCACCAGGGAACTGGCCAGCGACCGGGTGCGCCAAAGCCGAGCGACGCCTCCCCCGCCACGGCCGTGACCAGAAATTCCGTGCATGTCCTTCGCCGCCTCTCATCGAGATCTTCTTTATTCGGTTCATTACGACCGCGGTTGTTTCTCACTGCCGGGCCGCTGGATACGAAGCTACGGCGCAGGGGGTTTCGCAGAGGTATCACCAATAGCGCGTCAACCCGCGATTTCGAGCTTCTCCGAAATAACGTGCGCGACCTGCGCGAGCGGTTCGGCCGTCATCATCCGGCGGTGGTCGCAGTCGACCGAGTGGGTCTCGACGACGCCTCGCACGTACGGCTCCCAGGCCCGCGGCGCGTCCTGCGCGGACAGCAGCTCGGGGCGTCCGCGCAGCGCCACGAACAGCAGCAGGTCGCCGTCGAAGACGTCGGGTGTGTAGTCCTGGAGCAGCCGCATGTTGTTCTCCACCACCCGCTGGACGGCGGACATGGTCTCGCCGGCCGCGCCGGGGGGTTCCGGGCCGTCGCCCTGGATGTGCAGCACCATGTCGTCGCCCGGCGTCAGCGCGCCGAACGCCGCCTCGGCGCCCGCGTCCGATCCGGCCTGGGGAGCCGCGTCCTCGGTCCTGGTGATCTCCCGGGTGGGGTAGCCGTCCAGGACGGCGAGCATGGCGACGGTGCCGCCCTCGCGCCGGATCCGGGTCGCGACGGCATGGGCGATCACCCCGCCGAGCGACCAGCCGACCAGGTGGTACGGCCCCTCGGGCCGCACCGAGCGGATCAGCTCCAGGTACTCGCCCGCCATCTGCTCGATGCTGTCCGGCAGCGGCTCGTCGCCCGTGAGCCCGGCCGCCTGCACGCCGTAGAGGGCGCGCCCGGACGGCAGGTGGTTCACCAGGCCCGCGTAGTGCCAGCTCAGCCCGCCGCCGGAGTGCATGCAGAACAGCGGCGCGTCCTCGCCGTCACGCAGCCGCAGGATCCTCGCGTACTCCTCCACCGCGTCGGCGGCGTCGCCCAGCGCGAGGGCGACGGCGGCGACGGTCGGCCCGGCGAACAGCTGCCTGATGGTGACCCCGGTGCCGAGCACCGACCTGACGCGCTCGATCAGCCGCATCGCCAGCAGCGAGTCCCCGCCGAGCTCGAAGAACGAGTCCTCCGCGCCCACGTGGTCCAGGCCGAGCGCCTCGGCGAACAGGTCGCACAGCACGGCCTCGATCGCGTTGTCAGGGCCCCGGCTGTGCCGCCGCTGGTCGGGCGCGGGCAGCGCCGCGCGGTCCAGCTTGCCGTTCACCGTGATGGGCAGGGACGCGAGCGGCACCACCGCGGACGGCACCAGGTAGTCGGGCAGCCGCGCGGCGGCGAACTCGCGCAGCGCGCCGGCGTCCACCGTGTCGCGCGCGGGGACGACGTAGGCGACCAGCCGCCTGGCCCCCGGCCGGTCCTCCCTGGCCACCACCGCGACCTGGCCGACGCTCTCGTGCGCGGCCAGTACGGCCTCAACCTCGCCCGGCTCGATGCGGAAGCCGCGGATCTTCACCTGGCCGTCGGCCCGCCCGGCGAACACCAGCTCGCCGTCGGGCGACCAGCGCGCCAGGTCGCCGGTGCGGTACATCCGCTCCCCCGGCGCCATCGGGCACGCCACGAAGCGCTCGGCCGTGAGGCCCGCCCGGCCGGCGTAGCCGCGGGCCAGCCCGGCGCCGGAGATGTACAGCTCGCCGATGACGCCGGACGGCAGCGGGTGCAGGTACTCGTCCAGCACGTAGGTGGCGCTGTTGTCCATCGGGCGGCCGAGCGGCACGTTGGCCGGGACCGCGCCGCCGTCGGTGAAGGGCAGCTGGGTGGTGAACGCGGTCGTCTCGGTCGGCCCGTACGTGGTGCGGACCACCAGCCCCGGGTGCGCGTCCAGCAGCGCGCGGACCGCGGACGCGGGGACCACGTCGCCGCCGGTGGACACCTCGCGGACGCCGGCGAAGATCTGCGGGGACTCCTCGGCGAGCACGCCGAACAGCCCGGCCGTCATGTGGACGTTGGTCACGCCGTGCTCGGCGATCAGCCGGCCGCGCTCGGCGGCGCCGGCGTGGCCCGCGGGCATCACGACCAGGCTGCCGCCGTGCGCGAACGGCACCCAGATCTCGTACGTGGAGGCGTCGAAGGCGTGGTTGGCCTGTACCAGCACCCGTTCCACCACGTCCCCGCTCCAGCTGCGGTCCAGCACGAAGCCCACGACGTTCTCGTGGGTCACCGCGACGCCCTTGGGGGTGCCGGTGGAGCCGGAGGTGTACATGACGTACGCCAGGTGGCCGGGCCGCAGGGCCACCCGCTCGGGCGGGGAAGGCGGGCACAGGGCCATCTCGGTGACGGAGTCCTCCCACACCACGCCTTCCACGCCGTGCGGCAGCACGCCCGCGGTGGCCCGGCCGCACACGACCAGGGCGGGGGCGGCGTCGGCCAGCATGAACGCGATCCGGTCGGCGGGGTAGCCGGGGTCCACCGGTACGTAAGCGGCGCCCGCCTTGACGATGCCGAGCAGCACCACCAGCAGGTCGGCCGAGCGGTCCATGACGACGCCGACCCGGTCGTCCGGCCCGACGCCCCTGCCGATCAGCCAGTGCGCGACGCGGTTGGCCAGGCCGTCGGCCTGGGCGTAGGTCAGGGAGACGCCGGGCGCGGTGACGGCCACCGCGTCCGGGGTGCGGTCGACCTGGCGGCGGAACAGCTCGGGCAGGGTGCGGACCGGGAGCGGCGTCACCTCGCCGTTCGACTCGGTGAGGACGGCCTGTCGCTCGGCGGCGTCCAGCAGGTCGAGGCCGCCGACGCGCACGGCGGGGTCGGCGCCGACCTGTTCGAGGACGCGGACCAGGCGGGCGGACAGCGAGAGGGCCGTCGCCTCGTCGAACAGGTCGGTGGCGTACTCGATGGTGCCGCCGATGCCGTCCGGCGCGCCGCCGGCGTCGCGGTGCTCGCCGAGTGTGACCGACAGGTCGAAGCGGGCGGCCACCGCGTCGTCGGCCCGGACGGGTTCCACGCTCAGGCCGGGGAGGTCCCAGCCGCCCTCGGCGGGGCCGTCGCCGTGCAGGGCCAGCATGACCTGGAACAGCGGGTGCCGGGCGAGCGAGCGGGCGGGGTTGAGTTCCTCGACGAGCCGTTCGAAGGGAACGTCCTGGTTGGCGTACGCGGCGAGGTCGGTCTCGCGGACCCGGCCCAGCAGTTCGGCGAACGTGGGGTCGCCGCTCGCGTCCGTGCGCAGGACCAGCGTGTTGACGAAGAACCCGGCCAGGTCGTCCAGGGCGGCGTCCCCGCGGCCAGCGACGGCGGTGCCGACGGGGATGTCGGTGCCCGCGCCGAGGCGGGTCAGCAGCATGACCAGGGCGGCCTGCACGGCCATGAACATCGTGGCCGACTCCCGCCGCGCCACCTCGGCCAGCGCGGCGTGCGCCTCCGGGGACAGCCGCACCGGGACCGCGCCGCCCCGGAAGGACGCCACCGCCGGGCGGCCGCGGTCGGCGGGCAGCACGAGCTCCTCGGGCAGGCCGTCCAGCGCGGTGCGCCAATGGTCGAGCTGAGCGCCGATCAGGCTGTCCGAGTCGGACAGGTCGCCGAGCACCTCGCGCTGCCAGAGCGCGTAGTCGGCGTACTGCACCGGCAGGGGCCGCCAGTCCGGGACGGCCCCTGCCTGGCGTGCGGCGAAGGCGGTCCGCAGGTCCCGGGCGAGCACCCCCACCGACCAGCCGTCCAGCGCGATGTGGTGGGCCACAATCAGCAGCACGTACTCGCCGCCTGACTCGGTGCCGGACGTACCGCCCGGTTCGATGTCGTCCGCGGACCCCATGCCGGAGCCGGACGGCAGGACCAGTAGTTCGGTGCGCCACGGCAGTTCGCGGGCGAGGTCGAAGCCGCGGCCCGCCGTGTCCGCCAGCGCGGCGGGCAGTTCCCCGGGCGTGACCTTCCGTACGGTCAGGGCGGGCCTGCTGTCCGGGCCGGTCAGGATCTCCTGCCGGGGGACTCCCGCCGTCTCGGGGAAGATCGTGCGGAGGGTCTCGTGGCGGTCGGCGACGTCGCCGAGGGCGGCCTCCAGGGCGGTGACGTCCAGGGTGCCGGTGAGGCGGAGGGCGAGGGGCATGTTGTACGCGGCGCCCGCGCCGGCCTCCTCCATGCGGTTGAGGAACCACATGCGCTGCTGGCCGAACGACAAGGGCACCACGTCGGGGCGTTCCCTGGCGACCAGCCCGGCGCGGGCGACGCCCCGCTCGCCCTCGACCAGCCGGGCGAGGCCCGCGACGGTCGGCGCGCCGAACACCTCACGGATGTTGACCTCGGCGTCCAGCACGGCGCGGATCCGGGCGATCAGCCGCATCGCAAGCAGCGAGTCCCCGCCGAGCTCGAAGAACGACACCTCGGCGGCCACCCGGTCGGCGCCGAGCACCTCGGCGAACAGCCCGGCCAGCACCTCCTCCATCGGGGTCGCCGGGCCACGGGCATCGCCGGCCCCGAACTCCGGCGCGGGCAGCGCGGCCCGGTCCAGCTTGCCGTGCACGGTCACCGGCAGCTCCGCCAGCGGCACCACGGCGGCGGGCACCATGTAGTCCGGCAGCAACTCGCCGAGGAAGCGGCGCAGCTCGGCGCCGTCCACGACGCCGCCCGGTTCGGCGGGCACGACGTAGGCGACCAGGCGCTTGACGCCGGGCTGGTCCTCGCGGGCGATCACCGCCGCCTGGCCGACCCGTTCGTGCCTGGCGAGGATCGTCTCGATCTCGCCGGGCTCGACGCGGAAGCCGCGGATCTTCACCTGGTCGTCGGCCCGCCCGCCGAACACGAGGTTCCCCTCGGACGTCCACCGCGCCAGGTCCCCGGTGCGGTACATCCGGCCGCCGGACGCCGGCGGGAACGGGCAGGCGACGAACCGTTCCGCGGTCAGCCCGGCCCGCCCGTCGTACCCCCGGGCGAGGCCGGACCCGGCAACGTACAGCTCGCCGGTCACCCCCGGCGGCACCGGGTGCAGGAACTCGTCCAGGACGAAGGCGCGGGTGTTCTCCCGCGGCCCGCCGATCGGCAGCACGGCCGGGGGCGCCTCGCCGGGCCGGACCACGTACGTCGTGGCGCACAGCGTCGACTCGGTCGGCCCGTACAGGTGCCGGATCCGCAGCCCCGGGCACGCATCGAGGACCCGGCCCACCGACCCGGCCGGGACGACGTCGCCGCCGGTCAGCACCTCGGTGAGGCGCCGCAGCGACCCGGGCGCCTGCTCGGCCAGCACGCCGAACAGGCCCGCCGTGACGTGCACCACCGACAGCTCGTGCGCCTCGATCAGCTCGCCGAGGGCCGCCGCGTCCACCACCCCGGCGGGCGCGACCACGACCGTGCCGCCGTGCACCAGCGGCACCCACAGCTCGTAGGTGGAGGCGTCGAAGGCGTGCGGCGCGTGCATCAGCACCCGGTCCCCGGCGCCGACCGACCAGCCGCCGTCGGTCACCAGGCCGCAGACACCGCCGTGGGTGGCCACGATGCCCTTGGGCGTGCCGGTCGAGCCCGAGGTGAACATCACGTACACCGAGGAGTGCGCCGGCACCTCGGCGCCGACCGGCCAGGTGGGCGACTCGGCCACCTCTTCGACCACCGCCGGGTCATCCCACAGCAGCCATTCCAGCCCGAACCCTCCGCCGCCCGCGAGCACACGGGGCGCACCCGCCGTGACCACGGCGACCTCGGTGAGCAGGGACGCGGTGTCCCGGGTGCAGACGACGACCTCGGGGCCGGCGTCGGCGAGGATGTAGGCGATCCGCTCGGCCGGGTACGCCGGGTCCACCGGCACGTACGCCGCGCCCGCCTTCACCACGCCGAGCAGCAGCACCACCAGGTCCACCGAGCGGTCCATCACCACGCCGACGCGGCTCTCCGGGCCGACACCCCGGCCGGCCAGCCAGTTCGCCACGCGGTCGGCCCGCTCGTCCAGCTCGGCGTAGGTGAGCCGCGTCCCGTCCCCGGTCACGGCGACGGCGTCCGGGGTGCGGTCCGCCTGCGCCTCGAACAGCGCGGCCAGCGACGTGGCCGCCCGCGGTCGCGCGGTGGCGTTCCAGGTCTCCACGACCCGGCGCCGCTCCATGTCGTCGAGCACGTCCAGGCCGCTGACGCGCACCTGGGGGTCGGCCGCGATCTGGGTGAGCACGCGGGCGAGTCGGGCGGCGAGGGCGGTGGCGGTGGGCTCGTCGAACAGGTCGGTGGCGTAGAGCAGGCCGCCGTGGATCCCCGCGGGCTCTCCCCGCTCGTCGCGGTGCTCGGCGAGGGTCAGGGACAGGTCGAAGCGGGCGGCGAGGTTCTCGTCGGCGGGCATGGGGCGCACGTCCAGGCCGGGCAGGTCCCAGGCCGCGCCCGTCCGGGGCAGGTTCTGCAGGACCAGCATGATCTGGAACAGGGGGTGCCTGGCCAGGGAACGCTCGGGGTTGAGGTCGTCCACCAGGCGTTCGAACGGCAGGTCCTGGTGGGCGTACGCGGCCAGGTCGGTGTCCCGCACGCGGGCCAGCAGCTCGGTGAACGTCGGGTCGCCCGCCGTGTCGGTGCGCAGCACCAGCGTGTTGACGAAGAACCCGACCAGGTTCTCCAGGGCGCTGTCTCCGCGCCCGGCGACGACGGTGCCGACGGGGATGTCGGTGCCCGCGCCGAGGCGGGCCAGCAGCATCGCGAGGGCGGCCTGCACGACCATGAACATCGTCGCCGAGCCGTGCTGGGCGGTCTCCACCAGCGCGGCGTGTGCCTGCGGGCCGACCTCGACGGGGACGGACGCGCCCTGGTAGGACGCGACGGCGGGGCGGGTGCGGTCCGCCGGGAGGGTCAGCTCCTCCGGCAGGGCCGCGAGGGCGTCGCGCCAGTAGCCGAGCTGCTCGGTGATGAGGCTGCCCGGGTCGTCCAGCTCGCCGAGCACCTCGCGCTGCCACAGCGCGTAGTCGGCGTACTGCACCGGCAGGGCGTCCTGGCCCGGCTCACCGCGCAGCCGGGCGCCGTACGCGGCGCGCAGGTCC
Source organism: Sphaerisporangium aureirubrum (assembly GCF_042658925.1). Lineage (NCBI taxonomy): Bacteria > Bacillati > Actinomycetota > Actinomycetes > Streptosporangiales > Streptosporangiaceae > Sphaerisporangium > Sphaerisporangium aureirubrum. Next base: position 3,740 of record NZ_JBHSRF010000020.1, on the reverse strand, counting down.
CCGGCGAGCACGCCCATCGACCAGCCGTCCACGGCGATGTGGTGCGCGACGATCATCAGTACATGCTCGGTGGCGGACAGCGCGAGCAGCTCGGCCCGCCAGGGCAGGTCGCACGTCAGGTCGAACCCCCGGTTGGCGATGTCCGCCATGGCCGGGGACAGCTCCGCGGCGGTGACGGCCCGCACCGGCAGACCGGGACGTCCCCGCTCCTCCTCCAGGGTCACCTGCCGGGGCACCCCGCCGGTCTGCGGGAAGACCGTCCGCAGCACCTCGTGCCGCTCCGCGACGTCCCCCAGCGCGGCCTCCAGCGCCGCCACGTCCAGTTCCCCGGTCAGCCGCAGCGCCAGCGGCACGTTGTAGGCGGCCCCTCCCCCGGCCTCCTCCAGCCGGTTGAGGAACCACATCCGCTGCTGCCCGTACGACAACGGCACCTCATCCGGCCGCCTCCTGACCACCACCCCCGGCCGCACCAGCGCGGCCGCCTCCGCCCCCACCGACGGCGCCAGCCCCGCCACGGTCGGCGCGCCGAAGAGCTCCCTGATCCCGACCTCGACCCCCAGCTCCTCGCGAATCCGCGCGATCAGCCGCATGGCCAGCAACGAATCCCCACCGATGTCGAAGAACGACTCCTCCACCCCCACCTCGGAAAGCCCCAGCACCTCCCCGAACAGCGCAGCCAACGCCACCTCGGCGGCGGTCTCCGCCCCCCGGCCCCCGCTCCCCGCGAAGTCCGGCACCGGCAACGCGGCTTTGTCGAGCTTCCCGTTGACCGTCATCGGCAACGCGTCCAGCACCACCACCGAGGCCGGCACCATGTAGTCCGGCAGGCTCTCCCCCGAGAACTCCCGCAACTCGGCCGCGTCAACCCCGCGGCGGTCCACCGGGACCACGTACGCCACCAGGCGTTTCACGCCGGGCTGGTCCTCGCGGGCGAGTACCGCGACCTGGGCGACGGACGGGTGTGCGGCCAGCGCCGCCTCGATCTCGGCGGGCTCCACGCGGAAGCCGCGGATCTTCACCTGGTCGTCGGCGCGGCCGGCGAAGACCAGGTCGCCGCCGGGTGTCCGGCGCACGAGGTCGCCGGTGCGGTACATCCGGCCGCCGGGGCAGGCGACGAAGCGCTCGGCGGTGAGGGCGGGGCGGCCGGCGTAGCCGCGGGCCAGGCCCGCGCCCTCGACGTACAGCTCGCCGACCACGCCGGGCGGGACCGGCTGGAGGTACTCGTCCAGGACGTGGACGCGGGAGTTCCAGACGGGGCCGCCGATCGGCACCGTGGACGAGCCCTGGAGGAGGGACAACGAGCCGGTCATGGTCGCGCAGACCGTCGTCTCGGTGGGGCCGTAGGCGTTGATCAGGGAGACGCGGCCGGACCACTCGGTGACCAGGGCGGGTGGGCAGGCCTCACCGGCGACGATGACCGTGCGGACGCAGGACGGAAGCCAGGTCGCGCCCGCGAGGACCGAGGGCGGCAGGGTCACGTGGGTGACGGCGTGGTCGGCGAGCAGGTCCTCGACGCGGCCGAAGGGAGGCATGCGGTCGGCGGGGGCCACGACCAGGGCGGCGCCGGACGTCAGGGCCATGACCAGCTCCCAGACGGAGGCGTCGAACCCCAGCGCGGCGAACTGCAGGACCCGGGAGCCGACGCCGAGACCGAAGCGGTCGATCTGGCAGGCGGAGAGGGAGGCGAGACCGCGGTGCGAGACGACGACACCCTTGGGGACGCCGGTGGAGCCCGAGGTGTAGATGACGTACGCGGGGTGCGCCGGGCTCAGCGGCACGGCGGGGCCGGTGGCGGGTTGGCGGGCGACCCCGGCGGCGACCGCCGGATCGTCCCACACCACCCTGTCGGCGGCCCCGGTGAGCAGGTCCTCGGTCGCGCTCGTGCACACCACCAGGGCGGGCGCGGCGTCACCCATGACGAAGGCGATCCGCTCGGCGGGGTAGTTCGGGTCGACCGGCACATAGGCGGCCCCGGCCTTGAGGATGCCGAGCAGCACCACGACCAGCTCGGCGCCGCGTTCCATCAGCACCCCGACCCGGTCCTCGGGGCCGACCCCCTGGGAGACGAGCCAGCGCGCCACCCGGTCGGTCCGCCGGTCCAGCTCGGCGTAGGTGAGCGTCTCGGCCCCGACCAGCGCGATCTCGCCGGGGGTCCGCGCCACCTGGGCCCGGAACAGGCCGGGCAGCGTGGCGGGAGCGATCGCCCGGGGGGCGCCGCTCGCCTCCTCCAGCAGCAGGCGTTCGGCGTCCCCGAGCACGTCGACCCGGGCGATCCGCAGGCCGGGATCGGCCGCGACCTGCTCCAGCACGCGGATCAGCCGGGTGGCCAGGGTCAGCGCGGACGGCTCGTCGAACAGGTCGGTGGCGTACTGAAGGGTCCCGGCGAGCCCCGCCGGGGCGCCGTGCTCGTCGCGGAACTCCGACAGGTTCACCGACAGGTCGAACCGGGCGGCGACGTTCTCGTCCACCGGCATGGGCTCGACGGCGAGGCCCGGCACGTCCCAGGGGGTCTGCGCCCTCGGGACGTTCTGCAGGATCAGCATGGTCTGGAACAGCGGGTGCCGGGAAAGCGACCGCGCCGGGTTGAGCTCCTCCACCAGCCGCTCGAACGGCACGTCCTGGTGCGCGTACGCGGCGAGGTCGGTCTCCCTGACCCGGGCCAGGAGCTCGGTGAACGTCGGGTCGCCGCCGGTGTCGGTGCGCAGCACCAGCGTGTTGATGAAGAACCCGGCCAGGTCGTCCAGCGCGCTGTCCCCGCGCCCCGCGACGGCCGTCCCGATCGGGATGTCGGCACCCGCGCCGAGCCGATTCAGCAGCACCGCGAGCGCGGCCTGCACCACCATGAACATCGTGGCCGAGCCACGTTCGGCCACCTCGGCGAGAGCGGCGTGCGCGGCGGCGTCCAGCTCGACCGGCACCGAACGCCCCCGGTGGGAGGCGACCGCCGCACGCGGCCGGTCCACCGGCAGCGCCAGCTCCTCGGGCAGCCCCGCGAGCGCGTCGCGCCAGTAGCCGAGCTGCCCGCCGATCAGGCTGCCCGGGTCGCCCGGATCGCCCAGCACGTCCCGCTGCCAGAGCGCGTAGTCGGCGTACTGCACCGGCAGCGGCGCCCAGCCCGGGACGGCGCCCTGGTGACGGGCCTTGTAGGCGGACCACAGGTCGCGGGCGAGCACCCCCATGGACCACCCGTCCACCGCGATGTGATGCGCCACCAGCGCCAGCACGTGCTCGGTGCCGGAGAGGACGAACAGGTGGACCCGCCACGGCAGGTCGGCCCCCAGATCGAACCCCTCCTCGCCGGCGGCGGCCAGCAGCGCGGGCACCTCGGCCTCACCCGCCGTCCGCACCCGCAGCGCGGGCCGGGCGTCCGCCCCGTGCAGAATGTGCTGGCGCGGCACCCCACCGGTCTCCGGGAAAACGGTCCGCAGCGTCTCGTGCCGCTCGGCGACGTCCCCCAGCGCGACCTCCAGCGCGGCGACGTCCAGCTCCCCCCGCAGCCGCACCGAGAACGAGACGTTGTACGCCGCCCCCGCCCCCTGCTCCTCCAGCCGATTGAGGAACCACATCCGCCGCTGCCCGAACGACAGCGGCAAGACCTCGGGCCTCTCACGCACCACGACCCCGGCCCGCACCGCCCCGCCCCCACCGCCTTCGACCAGCCGAGCCAGCCCCGCGACGGTAGGCGCCCCGAACAACTCCCTGATATTGACCTCCGCCCCCAGCACCGCCCGGATCCGCAC